>JASHQV010000473.1 GCA_030038955.1 Solirubrobacteraceae bacterium | reverse complement strand
TCCGTCGCTGGCGCTGCTGTTCCGCCTGTTCCTGTCCGGGCACCTGACCGAGACCGGCGAGGCGGTTCCGCACGCCGGCGCCCCCACCGCCCGTGCCGTCCCACGTCGCGTCCATTCGAGCCTCGCCCGCGTGGCTGGGGCGACGTTCATCGCCGGCGTCATCCTGGTCGTGCTGAGCGACGTCGAGTGGGGGCAGTTGGTCGGCGCGGCGTGTCTGCTCGCCTGCGTGGCCCTGGGAGTGCTGGCCGTCGATCCGGCTGCTCTCGCCCGCGGCGATGAGGCCTGATCGCAGCCCCACCCGCTCCGCCCGCAAGAGGCCTGATCGCAGCCCCACCGGCTCCGGCTGCAAGAATCAGGGGCGGACATGAGCAGGGTCACCGCGCGCGCGAGCACCACGATCGAAGCCCCGCCCGAGCAGGTGCTGGAGCGCCTGCGCGACTACCAGGCACGCCCGCAGATCCTCACCGACAACTACTCGGCCTACCGGGTGGAGGCGGGCGGCCAGGGCAGCGGCACCGTGTTCGCCTACCACTTCGCCGCGGGCGGCCGCGAACGCGACTACCGCCTCCGAGTCGAGGAGGCGCCTGGCTCCCTGCGGGAACGCGACGAGCTGTCCTCGTTCGTCAGCAACTGGACGATCGAGCCGGCGGCCAACGGCACCACGGTCACGCTCGAGGGCTCTTGGGAGGGCGCCGGCGGCGTCGCCGGGACGTTCGAGCGGCTGTTCGCTCCAGTTGGGCTGAAGCGGATCTACGCGCAGATGCTGGCGAAGCTCGCCGCGACGGTCACCGCCGGCGTCTGACCGCCCAGCTCAGGCCGCGCGGGCCAGCCCGAGCAGCGTCAGCACCGGCAGCCGTAGCCTGCCGTGACGCTCGATCGCGGCACCGACCTCGGCGAGCAGCCGCTTGCGAACCTTTGGCGCCAGCACTATGTACCTGGAGTGCGTGCGCAGCAACGCCACGTACTCGACAGCACCGTAATCGAGCACGCGCTCGTAGTGCTTCACCTCGACCTGATCGAAGCCCGCCGCCCGCGCCAGCTCGGCGTGCCACTCCTCGCTGAACTCGAGCTCGCCCTCGGCAGCCGGGGTCGTCGGATCGGCATCGCCGCCGATCGCGGCGATGCCCGCGCGCTCGTAGATCATCCGCAGCTCCGCCCGTAACTCGCACGCACGCCAGTCCGCGCGGTTCCAGAACGCCGCGAGCGCGCCGCCGTCGCGCAAGACTCGCCGAGCCGCGGCGTAGCCGGTGTTCGGGTCGATCCAGTGCCACGCCTGGGCGCTGTAGAGCAGCGGGAAGGCGGCGGCAGGCAGCGTCGCCGACTCGAAGTCTGACTCGATGATCCGCACGTGGTCGCCGGCGGTGGCGGCTCGCCGGCTCGCCACCGCCGCCATCCCGGCGTCGGGCTCGATCGCCACCACCGACAGCCCGCGGGCACAGAACATCCGCGTCGCCTTGCCGGTGCCCGCGCCGATCTCCACGACCTCGTCGCCTGGCGCGCAGCCGGCGTAGGCGATCACGTCGTCGACCAGCTCCTCCGGGTAGTCCGGTCGCGCCTGGTCGTACAGCTCGGCGACCGAGCCGAAGCTGAGTCGGCGCTGCTGGTCGATCACGCCGCCGCCTCCGCCGGTTCGGTGGACGTCGCCAGTGACCGGGCGTCGGCCACGTCGACGAGGATCCGCACCATCGAGCGCGCGGCCGGCACGACGCCGGGACCGGTGGGCGTGGCGGCGACGATCTCGCGGGTCGGGCTGCTCGGGTGCAGCGAGCGCACGACCACCCCAGGGTGCAGCCGGTTGACCGCCAGCCGCGGGATCAGCGCGACGCCGACGCCGGCCGCCACGAGGCCCTGGACGGTGGCGTAGTCGTCGCTCTCGAAGCTCACGCGCGGCTCGAACCCAGCTGCCAGGCAGGAGCGCACGACGTGCCTGGCGCAGGGGCTGGCCGAGGACGTCTGGACCCACTCCTCGTCGCTCAGATCGGCGAGCTCGAGCGGCTGCTTCCCAACCAGCCGGTGCCCGGCTGGCAGCGCCACCTGCATCGGATCGCGCAGCAGCGGCGTGATCGACAGCCGGCCCTCGGTCGCCTCGGTCGCTGCCGGGAACACGAACAGCAGCGCCAGGTCGAACTCGCCGGCCCGCAGCCGCGGGGCGATCTCCTCGGGCTCGCCCTCGGCCAGGCTCAGCTCGATGTGCGGGTGGCGACGCCTGAACGTGGCGACCGCCTCGGGCATCAGCGTGGCGCCGGCGGACGGGAACGAGGCGACCCGCAGGCGGCCGCCTCGCAGCCCCAGCAGCGCCGCCAGCTCGTCCTCGGCCGCTTCGACCTGGGCGAAGATCGCGTCGGCGTGCTCGAGCAGCACCGCCCCAGCCGCCGTCGGGCGCACGCCGCGCCGGTCGCGGACGACGAGTGTCGCGCCGGTCTCCGCCTCCAGCCGTGCGATCGCCTGCGACACGGCTGACTGCGTGTACGACAGCGCATCGGCCGCTCCCGAGAACGAGCCGCGACCGACGACCTCTGCCAGCACCTTCAAGCGGACCAGACTAAGCATCAGCATCGCTTACTTTACTGATGAGTACGTTCACTGGTCCTGATCATGCTCGCGTGCGACTCTGGGGCCTATGTCAACAGCAATCGTCTCCTACGACGGCACCCTCAACGACCAGGATGCGCTGGCGCTCGGCGCCGTCCTGCAGAGCGCCGGCACGGAGCTGGTCCTCGCCTACGTGCGCCACTCGACCTTGGCGGAGCACGCCCGCGAGGAGCTCGAGGAGCATGAGGCCGAGAGCCTGCTCGAGCGCGGCGCCCGCTGGCTGGGCAAGCTTGACGTGGAGCGCCGCGTCGTCGTTCGCGCCTCGACCGGCGAGGGCCTCGAGCTGCTGGCCAAGCAGACCGGCGCCGACCTGATCGTGTTCGGCTCCGACTACCGCACCGCGGCCGGGCACGTCGCACCGCAGGCCTCGACCCAGAAGCTGCTCGACGGCGGCGCCTGCTCGCTGGCGATCGCGCCAGCGGACTACGGCGCCACGCGCGAGCACGAGATCACCACGATCGGGCTGCTCGCCGAGCTCGACGACGCCGCCGCGATCGACACCGCGCACGCGCTCGCCTCGCACTGCGACGCGACCGTGACCGACGCCGTCAGTGGCGTCGACCTGCTGATCGTCGGCTCCCGCTCAGAGGCTGCCGACGGTCACGTGCTGCTCTCCTCCCAGGCGTACAGCGCGATCGACACGACCTCCGCGCCGGTGTTGGTGGTGGCGCGGGCGGTGCCGCTGCAGTTCAGCTCGCCTCTGTACGTGAGCTGAGCGGCCTGGACGCCAGCTGAAGCCCGTTTCGGTGGGGGGCGGGCGCCGCTTTGCAAGCGGCGCCCGCCCCCCAACCCGTCTATCGTGGCCGGCCGGTGTCGCGGACGCTGATCATCTCCGACCTGCACATCGGCTCCGCCTCACGCACATGCGTGCTCGAGCACGAGCAGCCGCTGGAGCGCCTGCTGGACGAGGTCCAGCAGGCCGACCGGCTGGTCCTGCTCGGCGACGTCGTCGAGCTGATGGAGGGACGCGCCCGGGACGCGCTCGCCAGCGCCGCGCCGATCCTGGCGGCGATCGGATCCCGGATCGGCGCCGGTGGCGAGGTGATCCTGGTTCCGGGCAACCACGACCGGCCGTTGATCCGCGGCTGGCTGCGCCGCCGCGGGCGCGAGCTCGAGGTCGACGAGCTAGTCCCCGTAGACGCCAGCGCCGCCCTCAGCTCGCTGGCGCGGTGGCTGGCCCCGGCGGTGCTAGAGGTTCGCTATCCCGGGGTCTGGCTGGACGGGTCGGCGTGGGCGACGCACGGCCACTACCTCGACCGTCACCTGATCCCCGTGTCCGCCTGGGGGCGGCTGCGCGACAGACGCGGTCGCGCAGGCGCGGCCACCGCCAGCCCCTGGCAGTACGAGCATCCCAGACGCGTGCAGCTGAGCCCGGCGCTGCGCTGGCTGCCCGAACCGGTGGCGGCGCGCGTCAACGGCTTCGCAGCGCTGTTACGCGCGACCACGATGCCGGTGCTCAAGGAGGAGCTGCTGGACCCCCGCATCGCCCCGCTGACGGCGCGCTTGCTGAGCCTTCAGATGCGCCGTCACGCGCTCCCAGCGATGGCGCGCGTCGTCGACCGGCTCGGTCTCGAGCCAGAGTCCGTCGTGTTCGGGCACGTCCACCGGCTGGGGCCGCTGGCAGGTCGCGACGATCTCACCGAGTGGCGTGATCCGCAGCAGCGGACCGCGTTGCTCAACAGTGGCTCGTGGGTGTACGAGCCACGCTTGACGAATCGCGCCCGGCCGCCGCATCCCTACTGGCCGGGCGGCGCCGTGATCGTCGAGGACGGCTCGCCGCCGCGCGCGCTCGGCCTGCTCGACGACATCGAGGACTACTTTTTCAGCTGATGCCCAAGCATTGGATCTACATGCAAGTGCTGATTGTGATCTTCGTCGTCGCCGGCATGATCATCGCGATCACCAAGTTGGCCTGATGTTCGCTGCGATCCCATGCGGCGGGCAGCCGCCGCTCGAGCCCGTCTACTACGTGGCTGGCGGCGGCGCTGTCGCCGCCCCGATGTCCAGCAGCCCGTAGCCGTAGTCGAAGTTGGGGACGCTTCCGCCGAGCGGCTCGGCGGTCTGCTCGAGGCGGCGCAGGACCGCGGCGGGCGTTGGATGGCGCCCGATCACCCTGCTCGCGATCACCATCGCCGCCGCCGCCGACACCTCGGGGGCGGCCATCGAGGTCCCAAACCAGCCGCCCGGCAGGCCGAACGAGCCGGGATGGCCGACTCTCCTGAAGGTCATCTGGTAGACGCTCGGCAGGTTTCGGTTGGGGTGGCAGTCCGGGTCGTCGAGGTCGTCCGCATCATTGCCGCCGCCAGGGGCGACCAGGTTGAGTCCCGCGCCGCGGTTGGAGTACTCGGCAAGGCAACGATCGCTGGTGGTGGCGCCCACCGCGATCACCGTCTTGTACCGGGCCGGGTAGGCAACCCGGTCGGCGCTGTCGTTGCCGGCCGCGGCCACCACGATGACGCGATGGGCGTTGGCATAGTTCAGCGCCGAGACGACGCTGGGGATGTCGGCGGCGCTCACGCCCACGCCGAACTCGAGGCTCAGGTTGATCACCTGCGCTCGATGCTTGACGGCGTAGCGGATGCCGGCAGCGACCGTGCTGGAGTCGCCGTAGCCACCGGCGTTGAGCACCCGTACCGGCATGATCGACGCGTGATACGCGAGCCCCGTGACGGCGACCCCATTGTTGGTTGCCTCGGCGACCATGCCGGCGACGAACGTCCCGTGCCCGTCCCGGTCGAGCGCGTACGGGTCGGTGCAGCGGCCGTGCCTGATCCTGCCGGCGACCAGGTCGCAAGGTGCCACGAACCTGGTGCCGCGGAAGTCCGGCGACTCCCGGAACTTGTGCCAGCGCCGGTACGCGACACCGGTGTCGAGGATCGCCACGCGCACGCCGCGCGCACCGGCGTCGTGGTCGGCGATCAGGTTCGCCCACGCCTCGGGGGCGTTGACGCCCGCCGCCGGCATGAAGTTCCACTGCAGCTGCTCCCATCCACGGGGCCGATGGATGCGGCCGGGATCGTCGGGATACCAGTCCCCGGCCGCGTGCGCGACGTAGTCGGGAACCGCGAAGGTGACGCCGGCGGCGCGACGGACCTGCGCTGCCGCGGCCATCACCGTGTGCCCGCGCGGGAGGCTGACGACCTGCTCGCCCGGGAGCGACGCCGGTTCGCTGGCGGCGTCGACGCCGAGTCCGGTGTCCGCGCGAATGTCGGCGACGACCGAGCGCACCGGTGGCGTGTAGCCGACGATCAGGCGCCCCGGCACGTATTCCGCCGCCGCCGGCCCCGCCAGGCCGGCGGCGGCAGAGGCCCCGCCGGCGACTGCGAGCGGCAGCACGAGCGTCAGCACCGCCGCCAATGCTGTCCGTCGCCACCCGATGTTTCGAAGCTCTGCGGTCATGCTCGTCCCTCACCGGGGTCGTCGGCTCCGCCCGATCGCCGCTGGCGCCGCGGTCGGACGGGTCGGCGCCAGCGGCAAGTTAAGACATCATCGTGCCTCCGAAGTTTCACCCAAGGCGGCACCGCTGACACTATCGACCCCTCTCTTCTTTCCCCGCGACGAGTACTTCATGCGCCTGGCGTTGCGCGAGGCGGGGCGCGCCGCCGAGCACGACGACGTCCCGGTCGGCGCGCTGATCGTGCTCGATGGCGAGGTGATTAGCGCCGCCCACAATGAGCGCGAGCTGCGATCCGATCCCACCGCCCACGCCGAGATGATCTCGCTGCGCCAGGCGGCGGCTGCAATCGGCTCGTGGCGCGTGCTCGGGGCGGTCATGTACATCACCCTGGAGCCGTGTGCGATGTGCGCCGGCGCGATCGTCCTGGCGCGCATCTCGCGCGTCGTGTTCGGCGCCCCCGACCCCAAGGCCGGCGCCGCCGGCAGCGTCCTCGACGTGCTCGGGGCCTCGCAGCTGAACCACCGCCCGGCGGTGGCCGGCGGGCTGCTGGCCGAGGACTCCGCCGAGCTGCTGCGGAGCTTCTTTGCCTCCCGCCGCTGACCCGCTCGCGCCGGCTGCGGCCGCTGACCCGCTCGCACCGGCTGCCGCCGCCGCGGTCCGCGCTCGCCGGCCCGATCGCCCCGCCCAGACGCGTCGTCTAACGTTGGGCCGGCGCCTCGGAGAGGTGGCAGAGTGGTTGAATGCGCCGGTCTCGAAAACCGGTAAGGGCGGTTTCGTCCTTCGGGGGTTCGAATCCCCCCCTCTCCGCTCTGGTGATGAGTCGGGACATGGGTCTCACCTGAGTCGCGTCATAGGTCTCAGTTGAGGGAGCTCCGCCAGCGGCCGGGCGCTCTGCGTTGGCGGTCCTCGGCGAAGGCCAGCACTCGTTTGCGTGCGTGTCGAGCGCCGACTCCGAGCTGGTGCATGCGGCCGGCGCCGGTGATCGGCGCCCGCCCGGCGCGCCGGGCGCTGGGTGCGTCGGCGGCGACCGTGTACCGTCGCCGGCGGCCCCCTGGGCCCAGGCCGCCGAAGCCACGGCCCAAGCCTGAGCGGGCGCTGTCTGGTCTCGAGCGCGGCTTACTGGTCGGTGATGGTGGTGGTCTGTTGCATGGTGACGGCGGGCCACTGAGGTGACCTGGGGCAGGCGACCGGGCGTGGGCGTGATGCGTCGCAAGGTCTGTCCGGTCTGGCGTTCGGCGGCGCGGATCAGCAGCAGCGCGAGCCAGCAGATCGGCACATGGGCGGATGTGGTGCTTGGGGCGGTGAAAGACGGGGCGCAGCTCCAGGGTGTCCTTCAGATCGCGGAGCGCGCACTCGGCGTCGGGCTGCTGGCCGGCGCCGGCATGCTGCAGACGCTGACGCTCGAGCTCGTGCGCGCCAGGCACACCAAGCCCGACCCGATCCGCCGCGGGCAAGCGCCCTATCGACACGTCGCGCAAGAAGCCGAAGCCCCTGGCTGGTGGGCAGACGTGTCCGTCGTGTCGATATGCATCTGAGATATCACAAATTTGTGTTATCTCGATGATGCATGTACTATGTGCTCGTGCCATCGGATGCCGAGCTGACGTTCGCGGACCACGCTGGCCGGCTGTATGCGCGCCGGTATGGGTTCCCGCCGGTGGCCGGGCGTCTGCTCGGGTATCTGTCGGTGTGCGATCCGCCGGATCAGACGATCGCT
>JASHQV010000472.1 GCA_030038955.1 Solirubrobacteraceae bacterium | reverse complement strand
TGGCCCGGCGAGCTGGAGACGATCTGCCTGCCCGCGGCGGGCGGTGCCGTGGCGCTGTCGAGCGAGGCATGTGAGACCTACCGGGCGGCGGTCGCCGCGCTGCGCGCGGCGACCGCCGCCCGCTACGCCGCCGCCGCCCGCGACGCGCTGGACGCGCTGCTGGCGGCGTTCGGCGAGCGCTACGCGACGCTCAAGCGCGAGCGCTCGGGAGTCGACTTCGAGGACCTCGAGCTGCTCGCGTGCGAGCTGCTGCGCCGCCCCGAGATCGGCGCGCGCTACCGCGAGCGGCTCGTGCACGTGATGGTCGACGAGCTGCAGGACACCAACCGCGTGCAGCTGCAGCTCGTCGACCTGCTCGCGGGCGCCGGCGCGCTGTTCATGGTCGGCGACGCCCAGCAGTCGATCTACGGCTTCCGGCACGCCGACGTGGAGCTGTTCGAGCAGCGCGGGCGGAAGCTCGCGGCGCGCGGCGCGCGGATCTCGTTGCGCACCAACTTCCGCTCACGACCGGAGCTGCTGGCGGTGATCAACGCGGCCTTTACGACGGCGCTGGGGGGGGAGCGGTTCCGGCCGCTGGTGCCGGGCAGAGGCGCCGGCGTCCCGGATGCCGATCCGCCCGCCGAGCTGCTGCTCGTCGACAAGGGTGCCGCCTGGGAGGCCGAGGGGCTGGCGGCGCCGTGGCGGCTGGCCGAGGCGCGCGCGCTCGCGCGGCGGGTGGCGACGCTGATCGACGCTGGCGCGTGCGCCGCCGGCGACGTCGTCGTGCTGACCCGTGCCACCACCGACCTGCAGACCTACGAGCGCGCGCTCGAGGCCGCCGGCGTGCCGACCTACGTGATCGGCGGGCGCGGCTACTGGGGCCACCCGCAGGTGGTCGAGCTGCTCGCCTACCTGCGGGCGCTGGCCAACCCGCGTGACCAGGAGGCCTGGTACGGGACGCTGCTCTCGCGCTTATGCGGGCTGTCGCTGGACGGCCTGGTGGTGGTCGCCGCGGGCGCGCGCGAGCAGCTGACCGCCGCCGACGCCGACCGCCTCGCCGGCTTCGAGGCGTGGTTTGCCGGCGAGCGCGCGGCTACGCCGCGGCTCGCGGTCGAGCAGCTGCTGGCGCGGGCGCTCGATGCCTCCGGCTACGACGCCGCGATCCTCGCGCTGCCCGGCGGGCGGAGGCGCCTCGCCAACGTCCGCAAGCTGATGCGCCTGGGGCGTGAGTGGGAGGCGCGCGAGGGACTCGACCTGCGCGGCTTCCTGGCGTTCGCCGAGCAGCGCGCACGCGGCGCCGGCAGCGGCGGCGGCGCTGCCGGCGCCGGCCGCGAGAGCGAGGCGCCGGTCGAGAGCGAGGGGCTCGACGCGGTCCGGCTGATGAGCATCCACCGCGCCAAGGGACTCGAGTTCCCGGTCGTCTGCGTCGCCGATCTCGGTCGCGGCCCCAGCTACCGCCCCGAGCTGATCCGGATCGGCCGCGAGGGAGCGGACGCTGACGCCCCGCGTCTCGGCCTGCGTCTCGCCCGTCCCGGAACCGGCGCGCGGATCGCCGCGCTCGACTACGACGAGCTCGGCGGCGAGCGCCAGCTCGCCGAGCACGCCGAGGAGCGGCGCCTGTTCTACGTGGCGATGACCCGCGCCCAGGAGCGCCTGATCCTCAGCGGCGCAGCCGACCTCGGGGGGCGATCCAACCGATCGACGCCGATCGGTTGGATCGCCCCCGCGCTCGGCGTCGAGCTCGACGGGCCGCCGGCGCAGCCGATCGTCACGACCGCGCTCGGGGTCCGTGTCACGTTGATCTCCGAGGAGCACCCCGGAAGCCGAGTCGAGATCGGGCGTCAGCCAGCGGCGAGGCGTGTCGCCGCCCCCGAGCGACCACCGCTCGTGCCCGAGGCCTCGATGCCGCCGCCGACAGCTCAGCTTGCGTCGATCAGCTACTCCTCGCTGGCGCTGTACGAGCGCTGCGGCTACCGCTTCTACGCCGAGCGCGTGCTGGGGCTGCCACAGACCGCCGACCCGGGACCCACGATCGAGCGGACGCGCGCGTCCAAGCGGCCGGCGGACGGGGGCGCGCCCCCGTCCGCCACCGCCCGCGAGGCCGGCACGCTCGTCCACCGGGCCCTCCAGGCGCTCGACTTTCGCCGTCCCACTCCGCCTGCTGCGCTCCCCGCGGAGCTGCGACCGCTGGTCGCCGCGTTCATCGACAGCGACCTGCGGCGCCGCCTCGCTGGTGCGCCCGACGTGCGCCGCGAGCAACCCTTCAGCTTCCCGCTCGGGGCGGTGCTGGTGACGGGCACGTTCGATGTGCTCGCGCGCGAGCCGGGTGCCGGCGCCGGCACTCGCAGCCTCGTCGTCGACTACAAGACCGACCGTCTCGACGGAGCCGACCCCGCCGTCGTCGCGCGGCTGTACGCGACCCAGCGGCTGATCTACGCGCTCGCGGCGCTGCGGGCGGGGGCCGAGCAGGTGGAGGTCGTCCACCTGTTCCTGGAGGCGAGCGACCGCCCCGCCGGCGAGAGCTTCGTCGCCGCCGACGCCGACCGCCTCGGGCACGAGCTGGCGCGGCGCGCGGAGCCGCTGCTGGCGGGACGCTTCGAGGTCAGCGCCGAGCCCCACCGCGTGATCTGTGCCGGCTGCCCCGCGGCCGGCGGCCTCTGCTCGTGGCCGCTGGAGGTGGCTATGCGCTCCGCGGCGGATCCGCTGTTCTAGCGGGCTTCACCGGGGCGGCCCCGGCGTCCGCCGGGGCCGCCCCGGCCGCCGCGTCGAAGCTCACGTCGACGGTCTCCTCCTGGGCGCGCTCCTCCACCTTCGCGAGGTCTGTCAGCGCCCGCTGGTCAGCCGGCTCGGTCGGCGCGCCGATCACGCTGCGCGGCCACAGCTCGCGCTGCAGCACCACGTTCAGCTCGGCCGCGTACAGCGTCAGCTGGGCGCCGAGATGCAGCCACACGAGCAGCCCGATCACGAACCCGAACGAGGCGTAGCCGGCTGGCAGGTGCTTCAGCGTGTGGCCGACGTAGGCGCCGCCGACGGCCTGCAGGATCGTCCAGAAGATCGCCGCGAGCACGGCTCCCCGCCACAGGCAGCGGGTCTCGACCGAGCGCGCCGTCATCAGCCGGAACGCGACGATGAACAGGATCACGTTGAGAACCAGCGACAGGACGATCCCGGCGAGCTTCGCCCCCGGACCGCCGAGGCCGCCGGTGACCACGCCAGAGGCGGCCGTCGACACGAGGAACAGCACTCCCAGCGACGCCAGCAAGCCGATCCCTCGCAGGCGGGAGCTGAGGAAGTTGGGGCGCGCCTTGAACGGGACAGCCCAGATCGTGTCGAACGCGTTCTGCGCGGCGCTGGTCACGCCGAGACCCGACCACAGCGACGTGAGGATGCCGAGGATCAGCGCCAGCAGGTGTCCGTGCAGCGAGGTGAACTGCAGGTACTTGCCGACCGCCGGGAAGTTCGCCCGCACGGACCGCTCGACCGACAGCAGCTCCGCGTGATTGCCCTGCAGCACGTAGCCGAGGATCGTCACGAACACGAGCAGCAGCGGGAACAGCGAGAAGAACCCGTAGTAGGCGACCAGCGCCGCCAGGTTGCCGGCCTGGTCCTGACCGAACTTGCGGATCACCGCCATCGGGATCGCCAGCCCGCGATGCCGCTGCTGGAAGCCGTCGAACCGCTTGATTGGGGCCAGGAAGTCCATCTCCTGCCAGTGAATACCCCGAAATCAATCGACCGGCACGCCCTCCAGCGACAGCAGCGTGCGCTTGCGGTCGAGCCCGCCGGTGTAGCCGCCGAGACCGCCACCCGTGTGCAGCACGCGGTGGCAGGGGACGACGATCGGGATCGGGTTGCCGCCGAGCGCGTTGCCGGCCGCCCGCGCCCCCCGCGGGCTGCCCGCCTCGGCGGCGACCGCCTTGTATGTCGACACCGCACCGAACGGGATCCGGCTGGTCGCCGCCAGCACGCGTCGCGCAAACGGGGCGGCCGTCAGCCGCCGGTCGAGCGCCAGCTCGAACCGCTGCCGCCGTCCCGCGAAGAACTCGTCCAGCTCGCGGCGCGTCTGGTCGAGTCGTGCCGGCGCCGACAGCACCCGCGGCGAGACCACTGCCGCCAGCTCGCCGAGCACCTCGTCGAGCGGCTGCTCGGGATACAGGTAGGCGATCCGCACGAGGCCACGTTCGGTGGCGGCCAGCAGCAGCTGTCCCACCGGCGAGTCCTCGACCACGTAGGCGACGTCCAGCAGACCGGCGTCGGCCGCCCTCACCGCCAGCTCGGGCAGCTCCGTGGGCTCCGGCAACGAGTCCCGCAGCGCCGCGCCTAGCGCCTCCGTCGAAGCGTCGACGACGTCCGTCCAAGTGTTCAGCTCGTCCATCACGCGTACTCCATTCGCAGTCGCTTGAGAGCCTCGTGCACGTTGCGCCGGGCCGCCTCCTCGCTCGTGCCCATCGTCGTGGCAATCAGCGCGTAGTCAGCGTCGACCACGTATCTGAGCGCCACCGCCGTGCGCTGCTTGGCGGGCAGCCGCCGCACGAGCCCCCACACGTCGCCGTCATCGCGCTGCTCGGCATCGACCGAAAGCTCCGGCAGCTCACCCGCCGGGGCCGCCGCCCGCAACCGGCCACGGGCGTGGTCGATCGCCTTGCGGTGGGCGATCGTGAACAGCCAGCCCCGCAGGTTGCGGGCGTCGCGCAGGCGCGGATATGCGCGCAGCGCTGCCAGCCACGTCTCCTGGTAGCAGTCATCGGCGTCGTTGCCGCCGACCGAGGCGACGAGGAAGCGGTGCACGTCTCGGCCGTGGGCGTCGAGCAGCTGCTGGAACGGCGGCAGGGTCACAACATGTAAACGCGCGAAGGAGGGATCACGTGAGATCAGTCGTGCTGCAGGCGGATCATGTGAGATGGGATCTTGCCGGTAGCCTCACGTGCATGGAACATCGCAAGCTTGGCACTCAGGGTCTGGAGGTCTCGGCGGAGGGGCTCGGCTGCATGGGCATGTCCGAGTTCTACGGCGAGCGGGACGAGCAGGAGTCGATCGCGACGATTGGGCTGGCCATCGACGTGGGCGGCGGCGCGGCGCTGCTCGACACGGCCGACATCTACGGACCGCACACGAACGAGCAGCTCGTCGGTCGGGCGATCGCGGGCCGCCGCGAAGAAGTCGTGCTCGCCACCAAGTTCGGGATCGTGCGCGACCCCGCCGACCCCACCAGTCGGGGCGTCAACGGACGCCCAGAGTACGTGCGCGATTCGTGTGACGGGTCGCTGCGACGGCTGAACGTCGACTACATCGACCTGTACTACCAGCATCGCATCGACCCGGACGTGCCGGTCGAGGAGACCGTCGGGGCGATGGCGGAGCTGGTCGACGCCGGCAAGGTGCGCTATCTCGGGCTGTCGGAGGCCTCCGCCGCGACGATCCGCCGGGCGCACGCCGTGCATCCGATCAGCGCCGTGCAGAGCGAGTACTCGCTGTGGAGCCGCGACCCCGAGGACGAGGTGCTGCCGACGCTCGCCGAGCTCGGCATCGGCTTCGTCGCCTACAGCCCGCTCGGTCGCGGCTTCCTGACCGGGACGATCACCAGTCCCGAGGATCTCTCAGACGACGACTTCCGCCGCCACAACCCTCGCTTCCAGGGCGACAACTTCCGGCGCAACCTCGACCTTGTCGAACGCGTCAAGCAGCTCGCGGCCGAGCACAGCTGCACGCCCGCCCAGCTGGCGCTCGCCTGGGTTCTCAGCCAGACGCCGCCGCCCGCGATTGTCCCGATCCCCGGCACCAAGCGCCGGCGGTACCTGGAGGAGAACCTCGCGGCGCTCGAGATCGAGCTGACCGCCGATGACCTGCGGCGGATCGACGAGGCGGCGCCGGTCGGCGTCGCGGCCGGCGACCGCTACCCCGACATGTCGAACATCAACCGCTGAGCGGCGTCCGAGGCCGTCCGAGGCGCAGATCTGTGGATGGAAATTGGTCTATAGACCAATTTCCATCCACAGATCATCCAACGACGGCTCCGGTAGCCAACC
>JASHQV010000471.1 GCA_030038955.1 Solirubrobacteraceae bacterium | reverse complement strand
GACTCGGTCGGCTGTCGCGATTTGAGAGTCATTCAGCTGAGAGCGCGACCGAATCCAACTATTGGCTCGCGCAGTATTCAAAGTCACGTAAATAGGCATCCACTCTTCTAGGGGAGACTGATTACGGGGAACTGATACAAATTCGTAATTATTGAGATTAAAATATATTCGGAAGCGCGGGTCGGAGGTTTGGGGGGAGGCTGTTAGCGCTCCAACAATGCTAATGATGCGTTGCTGGCCGTCGACAATCCAGTAGGCGTTTGGCGTCGCTGGGACCTCAAGGTTTAGGTGTCCAATTGTTATTTTCGCTGCAGGCGCGGGGCGTTCCCACGCAAGAAGGTTTCCGATCGGGTATCCCCTAAATATGCTGTCGAAAAGCTTCGTCACATCGTGGCGATCCCAGCGATAAGAGCGCTGAAATGAAGGTATGCGAATGCGACCTTGAAGCGACCACTCAACGAGGTCGCTCGGCAAGGCGCTGTCGACTTTTGGCCGAGTTACCTGATTCACGTCAAACATCCAATTTCCGCAGAAAGACGATTACGTCGATAGGCAACTGCGCCTCATTTCTCTGGATCGTCTGGTCTAGCATAGCCTGCTCCGAGCCATGCATCCGGGATTGACGGTACGAGTCACTTCGCACTAGACGGCGCAACCGTGACATCTGAGTGGTGCTCACACGATCGGTGTCGACTAGGCACAGCCCGGCTGAGCAGACTTGATGATCGCACCGACTCGTTTTGGTGACGCAGCGCCAGCTAACTGCTTGTGAGGATGCAAGTAGAGCAGAGACGCACGGATTCCAATCGATAGTACGAGGTTATACGGCTGAAGGCCAAGCAGCACCGGTCACTTTCGGTATCCGCCGAGCCTTCATCCCCACCCGGCCGACTCAGCGGCTGCCTTGGCGCCACCGCAGCACGGCTAAAGCTCTCATCCGTAGGTTCTGGGCGTGACCAGCTGTAAGACCGGCGGGTGGAGGAGATGGCAGCATCAGTCTTGCGGCGATTTGGATCGAAGTTGGCACACCATCCGCCCAACCGGCGCGATCGTGATCAATATCGACCCAAGCAGCGCCTCCGCCAATGGCCAACGCAGCGTGATCGAGCAGCCGCGCGGTGATATATACAGCCGCTGGCGGCAGGGCGGCGTGGGCGATGACGGTGCCTGCAATAGGTCCACGGGCTACCGCGGCTTAAATCGCCGGGTTGCTGGACTGCCACTCGGCTACGGGTGCGCGGCTGGATAAGTTAACTTGACTGTGAGGGGATGACCGGGCTGGTCAGCGGCGGCGCGGATTCCTTCGGCTAGGCCGACGGCGACTGGACTGGCGAGTCGCGGTGCTGCTCTAGGAACCCTCGTGTAGGTACAGAGTCGATCCGCGGGATCAGCTAGACGCTGTGGGTTAGACGGTCACCATGTCGGTGACGTCGCGGACGTGCCCGGCGGCGGTGCCGAAGCCGGCTTCGTCCTCCGCGAACTCCTGATCCGGGTCGATCGGGCCGATCTGCGAGATCGGGACGTAGGTCCGGTCCGGGCTGAGGGCCACGCTCGCGTCGGCGGGCACCCGCAGGCCCGGCTCCCTCGGCACGCCGACCACGGCCGGCTCGTGCTGCAGCTCGGCTAGGGCGAAGTTGTCGGAGACCTCGCGGAATACCTGCGAGAGCGGTGTGCCGAGCGCGCCGCAAATCGCGGCGAGCAGCTCGGACGAGGCTTCCTTCTGGCCGCGCTCCACCTCGGAAAGGTAGCCGAGGGAGACCCGAGCCGACGCGGAGACCTCGCGTAGCGTGCGACCCTGCCGCAGGCGAAGCCGGCGCAGCACGTCACCCAGCAGCTGACGGAGCAGAACCATCGTCGCACTCCCTTCCCAAGGCCGAACCGCCTACACCTCCACCGTACCTGGCATTACGGTAAGTCTGCGAGATCATGTCCCCTCGTGTTCGCTCCCAACGTAACGCTGTAATCAGCGATTTTCTTCCTCCAGCTTGCTCAGTAGAAGGCTGAGGACAGCCTCTACCGTCAGTGTACGTATTCCCTGTCTGTCCCCGGTTAGTACTACCGTGCGAACCACCGTGTCGCCGGGATCGCTGAGCGCGATGTGCACGGTGCCGACCGGCTGCCCGTCGGCGGGGTCGGGTCCGGCCACCCCGGTCGTGGCCAGGCCGTGGCTGGCGCCGAGCCGCGCCCTGACGCCCACGGCCATCGCGGCGGCCACCGGCGGGTAGACCGCGCCGTGCCTGGCCAGCATCTCGGCGTCGACGCCGAGCAGCGAGGCCTTCAGCTCGGTGGCGTAGGAGACCACTCCGCCGCGGAACACCGAAGAGCTGCCGGGTATGTCGGTGATCGCGGCGGCCAGCAGGCCGCCGGTCAGCGACTCCGCGACGGCAAGGGTGTGGCCCGCCGCCCGCAGCCGGCCGAGCACCCGCTCCGCAAGCTCACGCGCCGCCGCGCCCGCCGAGCCGGACCCCGCGGGCCCGGTGCCCGCGGCTGATCCCGGAGCCATCGTCATGCCTCCCCGGGGTGGTGCCGGCGCAGCCTGAGGGCCTGCTGCACGTAGTCGACGCCGGTCACCAGGGTGACGACGACGGCCGCCGCCATGACGAGCCCGCGCAGGATTCCCGGCGGGCTCAGGCTGGCCGGGAGAATGTACAGGCAGATCGCGATGACCTGCAGGAGTGTCTTCAGCTTGCCGCCGCGGCTGGCCGCGATCACGCCCCGGCGGATCACCCAGAACCGCAGCGCGGTCACGCCGAGCTCGCGGAACATGATCACGCCGGTCACCCACCAGGGCAGTTCACCGAGGGCGGACAGACAGATCAGGGCGGCCCCGGTCAGCGCCTTGTCCGCGACCGGGTCGGCGATCTTGCCGAAGTCGGTGACCAGGCCGCGGCTGCGGGCGAGCCTGCCGTCGAGCAGGTCGGTGAACGACGCGACGCAGAACGCGGCGAGCGC
>JASHQV010000007.1 GCA_030038955.1 Solirubrobacteraceae bacterium | reverse complement strand
GAGATGCTCGACTGACCCCATCCTGCGATCCGTCGAACAAGCTAGCGACGACTCGCGGTGCTGTCCAGAACCCTCGCGCGGCGGGAGTCGTCGATAGGGTCAGGGGATGTCGGCGGTTGAGATGCGAGCCTCTGGTCTACTGGATGTGGGCGGCGGGCATTCGGTGTATTGGGAGGAGTCCGGGTCCGACCGTGGCGTGCCGGCGCTCTACCTGCACGGGGGTCCTGGTGGGACGCTCCGGGATGGGAGTTACCGCGGGGTGTTCGATCCTGCCGGGACTCGGGTCGTAGGTCTCGACCAGCGGGGATGCGGCCGCTCCGAGCCCCACGTGACGAGCCCGGGCTATGACCTTGACGGCAATACAACGGCCGCACTGATCGCCGATATCGAGTTGCTGCGGGCACATCTCAGAATCGAGCGCTGGCTTGTGAACGGCATCTCCTGGGGATCGACGCTCGCGTTGGCCTATGCCCAGGCCCATCCCGACCGTGTGTCCGGGATCGTCCTGTGCGCTGTCACCACCACCGACCGGTTTCAGGTTGACTGGATCACCGAGACGGTCGGCGCGATCTTTCCCGAAGCCTGGGACCGCTTGGCTACCCATGCCGAGCAGGCGGAGATCGGCTACCGCCGCGGCGACGGGCGCTTGGTCGAGGCGTTCGCGCAGCTGATGCGGGATCCGGACCCCCAGGTTCGCGACGCTGCCGGTCGGGCGTGGGTCGACTGGGAGGATCATCACGTCTCGATCGGGACAGGCGGGGTCAAGCGAGACGCCGGCTGGAAGGACGCTGAGTTCCGCAATGGATTCGCGACGCTCGTCACGCACTACTGGTCTCACGACGCGTTCCTCGATCCGCCGGTGCTCGAGCGGATGCACCTGCTGGCCCACATCCCAGCGACGCTGATCCACGGACGCGGCGACGTCAGCGGCCCGGCGATCATCCCTTGGCGCCTGCATCGGGCCTGGCCCGGAAGCGAGCTGATCATCTGTGAGCACGATGGCCATGGCGGCCCCGCGATGCTTCGTGCATGGCGCGAAGCCAACAACCGCCACACTGAGCGACTGGCTTCCAACTGAATGCGGGCAGCCGCAGACGCGTATCACAGGCCGTGCTGGTCACGGCAGTCTTTGGCTTGGTACGGTGGAAGCGCTTGGTTTGCCGGGTGCGATGTCACGAAATGGGCGCTTTCGTGAAGTAGTTGTGAGATGAGGCGCGTGGCCGTCAGGACGGATGGGGAGCTGCTTGCTGCCGCGTCGTCTGGCGCTGACGCGGAGGCGTTTGGCGAGTTCTACGCCCGCCAGGAGCGGGACGTGCTGCGCTTCTTCTTGCACTGGACGCGTTCGTCGGAGGTCGCGGCCGACTTGATGGCCGAGACGTTTGCCGTGGTGTTCGAGTCGATGGGCTCCTACCGGCCGGAGCGGGGCGAGCCGCGGGCGTGGCTGTTTGGCATCGCCCGCAACCTGCTGGCGCGTAGCGTCCGGCGGGGCCGGGTCGAGGATGAGACGCGACGACGCCTGGGGCTGGCGCCGCTGGTGGTTGACGATCAGATGCTGGCAGTGGTCGAGGCGCTCGGCGACGGAGGCACACCCGCGATGGACGCGCTTGGGGACCTTTCCGGGCTGTTGCAGGAGGCGGTCGCAGGGCGGGTCGTCGAGGAGCGCGAGTACCGCGAGCTCGCCGCCTCACTGCACTGTTCAGAGAGTGTCGTGAGGCAGCGAGTCAGCCGTGGTCTCGCGCGGATCCGCGAGCACCTGGAGGTGTCGGAATGAGCACGATCTTTCGCGAGTACGAGCGCCAGCTCGTGGAGCTGGCGCGCCGGTCTCCTGCCGGTGACTCCGGTGAGCGGGCGCCGCGCCCCCGGTCGCGGCGCCTGTCGCTGGGGGTTGTGGTGCCCGTGTTGAGCGTGCTCGTCGCGGGTGCGATCTTGCTCGGCGCGCTCGCTTCACTGCACGGCTCGCGGTCAACCGCCGGGAGCTCAGCGCAGCGGTCATCGGGTGCCGGGGTTTCAGCGCAGGCATCGTTGAAGTCGCTGCTTGCCGAGTATGCAGTGCTTCGCAAGCGGCAGACCGTGGCGGACCGAGCACTGGCGGGGAGGGCGCCGGTGATCGGCGCGACCAGCGGGTTCGCCGCGGGCGGTGGGGCGCGCGGGCACCTGACCTCGTATTTCAGGGTCCGGATCAGCGGTCTCTCGCATTACGAGGCGATCCCCCGCTACACGCGCGTCGTCGTCGTCGATCGGGTGCGGGTGGCCCTGTTCGTCGAGCGCTACGTCCGGGTCAGCACGCCGCCAAAGATCAAGATCACCGGCAGCGAACGCAAGCAGGCCGAGAAGGCGCTGAGCAACTGGCTGGCGAGGGCGCGGCGACGCGAGCGGTCGCAGTATCCCGATCTGCTCGTCGCGCGTGTCGCCCGGGAGCGGCCCCAGCCGATCATCACGGCCGCCGCACTCAGCGCACGGCAGCGACGGCTCGATCTCGATGTGACCGTACAGCGTCACGTCACGGCCGCGTCACTGCCTGCCCCAGACGGCAAGATTGTCGCAATCGAGCCCAATGGCGTCACCGCCGTCAAGTGGCAGTGGCCGCGAGAGTGGGACGCGGCGCTGTTGCGTTACCTGCCGCCGACCGCCGCCTCAGCGCCCGTGTCGGACAACGTCGGCGTTGCCACCGCACCAGCCCGGTTCAGCGGTTCGCTCGCGATCGGCCCATACATCGTGACCGTTGACGGTCCAAATATGGAGATCGGCCGCTACGTCGACGCCAACAACAGCCCCAGCAGCTGGCTCACTACCTTCCCGGGATGGCGGGGGGTGAGACCCAGCCCGCAAACCGCGCGGTCCCGTCAAGCGCAGCGAAACCCGGCTACCCCCAACCGAGTCCACTTGGTGCCTGCCTCAGTGTCCCTACGCACGACGCTGTCAGGCCCTGGTTTCATGATCGAGTTTCGTGACCTGTTGAATGACGCCAACTACTACGGGACGATCACCGACGACGCTGGGCGTGCCTGCGTTCGTCCGAACGTCCGCGGCCTGGTGAGCTACGGCGCGCAACTCTTGCGCGGTGGCGGCGACGCGGCGCCGCGCGGCACGATCTTCGCCGGTAGCCTGCCAGTGATGCTCCGCTGTCGCGGGAGCTACCGAGTGAGCGTTGGCGTGATCGGCCCGCACGGCAAGCGCTACGCACCGTTCGGCAGCGCGACACTGACCGTCCGGTGACCTTGTCGAAGGCCGAGGCCTGGCGCAAGACCCGGGCGTGGGCCAGGGCTTCCCATTCCCATTGCCAGGGCTTCCCATTGCCAGGGCTCCCCATCGTTTGCCTAGGGTCACCCTACCTGAGCCGCATGTTCACGCCTCACCATTAGCCCCTGCCAGACCGCGAACCCCGCGGCGACCGCCGCCATGAGCTGCAGGACCGCGCCCTGTAAGGCGGTGGACGGGCCGATCCAGGTGTAGAGATAGTGCAGCGAGCCGACCGCCAGGATTGCGACGACGAGCCCTGCGCGGCCCGGCGACAGCGACGCTCCGCACCTCTCCACGTCGGCGAGCACGAGCGCCAGCGCGACTACGAACGGGATCAGCGACATCACCGCCAGGCGCTCGGGATGGCCGCTGTAGCTGGGGTTGAGCGCCACCGGCTGCAGCCACACCGAGAGGCCGAGCACGAGCAGCGTCCAGAATCGCCGGTCCAGGCGGGGATGCGTGGGCGTCCTGCGAGCCCGGACGAGGATTGCGACGATCAGCAGGGCGGCGACGATGAACAGTGGGTTGGCCACGCGCACGCAGTGCTCCGCGAGCGCCCCGAGGCCGCTCGGCAGCCGCTCGATCGCCCCCACCAGCGTCAATCCCCTGACCCCGGGTGTCGTCGGAGACGAGAATCCTGCCGAGACGGCCAGCAACCCGCCGAACACGGCCCACGGGACCAGCAGCAGCGTCGCTGCCCGGCCCCAGCGCAGCCGCGCAGGAGCCCGGCGCCACGGCGGCGCGAACGCGAACACTCCGGCGACCGCAAACGTCACCGGCAGCGCCGACTGGCGTGCCAGCGTCGCCAGCACGATCCCGAACAGCGCCAGCCAGAAGCGCTCTGAGAGCAGCGCAAGCGAGAGGATCGCGATCGCCAGGACAAAGCTGAGATCGGTCACGTAGCCGAGCGCCAGCAGGTAGTAGCGAAGCGCGTAGGTGTTGAGCACGAACGCCGCCAGGCACACCACGAACATCGGCGTGCTCACGCCCGTGCGACGGACCGCGAGCGCCAGCGTCCAGCAGATCAGGCCGATCAGCGCGAGCGACACGATTCGGTACAGGACATCGACGTCGATGTCCAGCCCGGCGTGGACGAGACCGACCACGTAGTTCAGCGCGAACAGCTGCGCGTACTGGTTGGGCAGGTGCGCCGAGGGCAGGCCGGGGGCTGCCAGCGCGATCTGCCGGTAGGCATGCTCGTCGTGGGCCGTCAGCAGGCGCGCGCCGCCGCTCCAGCTCATCCAGCGGTTGGTCGCTGCCAGCAGTGCCAGCAACCCGGTAAGCGCCGCGATCCGTGGGCTGCTCCAGCCGCTACGAGCGGGCAGTCGCATGCGCGTCACACGCTGTGCAGTGCGCCGCCGTCGACCAGCAGGGTGGTGCCGGTGATGTAGGCCGCCGGAGCCGAGCAGAGGAACGCGGCCGCGGCGGCGAACTCCGCGACGGTGCCGATCCGTCCCGCCGGAATCTCGGCGAGGCGGTCCGGCGAGCCGGCTCCCAGCTCGCGGATGCGGTCGGTGTCGATCAGGCCGGGCAGCAGCGTGTTGACGGTGACGCCGTCGCCAGCGACCTGCGTCGAGATCGTCTTCAGCGCCGCCAGCAGTGCGGCTCGATGCGAGCTGGACAGCACCAGCACCGAGCTCGGCTCGCGGACGACGCTCGACGACAGCGACAGGATCCGCCCCCAGCCACGCCGCCGCATCCCGGGCAGCGCCGCCTTGACCAGCTCCAGCTGCCCGAGCGTCAGCAGCTCGTACGCCGTGCGCCACTGCTGCGCGGAGAACGACATGGCGTCGGGCGAGGCGGGCGGCCCGCCGCTGTTGGTGACGAGGATGTCCAGCGATCCGAGGTCACGCTCGACCCGGGCGATGAGACCCGCGGCACCGTCGACGTCGGCGCCATCGTGCACGTACGCGCGTGCGCCGATCGTGTGTGCTGCCCGCTCGATCCGTTCCTGCGAGCGCGAGCTGATCGCCACCCGTGCTCCCTCGGCGGCCAGCGTCTGCGCAACCCCGAATCCGAGTCCCTTGGAGGCTCCGGTGACCAGCGCCGCGCGTCCTTCAATGCCGAGATCCATGCTCGCTCGTGGACTTTAGTTTCCTCGGCGCGTCGCCCGCCGACGGTTCCAGTCGTCGAATTCGGTGGCCACGATCCGTCCATACGGGACGAATCCTCGTCGCGCCATCGTCGAGTCGCTCATCGAGATCGTCACGACGCGGCCCGTGCCAGGCTCGAGCATCCGGGTCCAAGCTGCGCCGCGGCCGCCTCCGACCGCGCGCTGGCGTCCAGCGATCGCCACCTCCGCGCCCGCCTCGACGAGCGCGGCAGCCATCGCGCGACCGAGGCCGCTGGTGCCACCGGTCACGAGAACGCGCGTGCCTGACAGCCTGCTCATGCTGCCGGGCATTCTCCCGCGTGCGATTGCGCCGCCGCACGCCGCCGCACGCCGCCGCACGCCGACCGCTCACGGCAGCGAGCCAGAGGTGCGCACCGACGCGGCGCCGGCACCGAGCAGCAGCGCCAGCCCCGCGAGCGCGAACACCAGCGTGATCTCGTGGTGGCGGGCGATCGTGCCCAGGTGTCGGCCGAGCGCCTTGTAGATCGAGCTGAGCTCGTCGGCGGAGCGCGCGTCGAACGCCCGTCCCCCCGACGTGGCGGCAATCGCGGCCATCAGCTGCGGGTCGGGTGGGACGGGGACGGGCGCGGTGAACGGACCTGTGCTGAGCTCGCCGTTCGGCGTCCCCAGTGCGACCGTGTAGATCGGCACGTGGTCGCGCTTCGCCTGGGCGGCGACGGTCACGGGGCTGACGCCGAGGTTCGCGGCGCCGTCGGACAGCAGCACGATCGCCGACGGCGGGTGACGCCGGTTGCCGGCTTCGAGCAGCCGCAGCGCCAACGCCAGCGCGCCGCCTGTGTTGGTGCCGCCGTTTGCCACCGCCGAGCGCAGCAGCGCCAGCGCGGCGGCGTGGTTGGCGACCGGCTGCTGCACCGCGTCGGGCGTGGTGGAGAACGTGATTGCCCCCAGCCGCACGCTCGACGGCAGCTGCTCGGCGAACGCCTTCGCGGCGCGGTTGGCGGCGACCAGGCGGGTCGGCTTGACGTCGGTGGCCGCCATCGAGCCGGAGTGATCGAGCACCAGCACGAGCGAAGCGTCGCCGATCGGGGTGCGGCGCGTGACCTGGGGGCGGGCGAGCGCCAGCGCCAGCGCGGCGATCGCGGCCAGCAGCAGCGCGGCTGGGACCCGGCGCCGCCAACGGCTGGCAGCGCCACCATCGGCGATCGCCTGCTGAACTGTCTCGACCGCGGTGAAGCGCACGGCATAGCGCCGCGCTCGCGGGCGCGCGAGGCGTACGGCCAGCAGCGCCAGCGGGATCAGCAGCAGCGCCAGCAGCCACGGTGGCGAGGCAAAGCTCATCGCAGCCGGCGCCCCAGCTCGAGCAGCCAGTCGCGGTCGGTCGACAGCGCGACGTGGTCGACCTGCAGCCGCCGCAGCTCAGCGGCGACCCGCTGCCGTCGCTCTGACTCCAGCTGCTCGAACCGCTCGCGCAGACGCCGCCGCGACGTGTCGACCTGGACCAGCACCCCGCTCTCTGGATCGACCAGCGACAGCCGGCCAGCCGCTGGCAGCTGGGCCTCGCGCGGGTCGCTGACCTCGATCGCCAGCAGCGAGTGACGCAGGCGCAGCGCGCCGAGCGGCCGCTCCCAGCGGCGCTGACTGCGGAAGTCGGAGATCACCACGACCAGCCCCGGCTGCGTGGCCAGGCGCGCGGCACGCCGCAGCGCCGCCGCCAGGTCCTCGGGATCGTGGTGGCCGTCGGGCGCCACGCCCGCATCCAGCAACGCCCGCAGGGCGACCAGAGCGGGCTTCGATCCACGCGGTGGAAGCACCGGGCCATGTCTCACCCCGAATCCGATCAGTCCGACGCCGCCCGCCCGCCGCACCCCGAGCCGCCCGAACACGAGTGCGACCCCCTCGGCCACGTCGGCCTTCAGCCGCCGCGCCGTGCCGAACGCCATCGACGGAGACAGGTCGAGGACGATCCAGGTGGTGAGCGCTCGATCGGGCACGTGCAGGCGCACGTGCAGCGTGCCGGTTCGCGCACTGGCCGCCGGGTCGAGGTGGCGCACGTCGTCGCCGGTCTCGTAGGGGCGTAGCTGCGCAAGCTCCAGTCCCGGCCCGACGCCGGTCGCCTGCCGACTGCCGGGTAGCGTGCGCGTGACCAGGCGGGTGACCGCGACGTCGAGCGCGTCGACCAAGGCGCGCGGCATCGGCCCGGGCCCCTGCCGCGCGGCGGGCGCCTGCAGCTGCGGTGCTCGCTCGCCCGAACGCATGCGAGCGCTCACGCCAATCCGGCCGAGTCGCTCCCGCGCAGCACGGTCGCACCCGCGTCGGCCTCGCCGGACACGGCCGGATCTCGGATCAGCCGCTCCGCGCCCGGGGCCGCGACCGCTTCGAGGATCTGCTCCAGCAGCGCGTCGGCGGTGACTCCCTCGCTGAGCCCGTCGTAGGACAGCACGATCCGGTGGCGGAGGATGTCCGGCGCGAGATCACGGATGTCGCGCGGGTCGATGTGCGTCCGGCCGCGCAGCAGCGCCAGCGCACGGGCGGCCTGCACGAGCCCGATCGGCCCGCGCGGGCTCGAGCCGAACTCGATCAGCGGCGCCAGCTGGTCGAGCCCGTGGCGCTCGGGATGCCGGGTCGCGTCGGCCAGCGCGACCGCGTAGCCGATCAGCTCGCGGTGGACGGCGACCGTGCTCACGGCCTCCGCATGGCGCCGCAGATCGGCGAGCGTCAGGCACTCCCGGATCGCCGGCGGCAGCTCCAGGCTGCGACCGACGACCGCCGCCTCCTCGCCGGTGCTCGGGTAGTCGACGATGATCTTCATCAGGAAGCGGTCGACCTGCGCCTCGGGCAACGGGTAGGTGCCCTCTGACTCGATCGGGTTCTGGGTCGCCATCACGATGAATGGGGTGGGCACACGGTGTGTCGTCCCGCCGATCGTGACCTGCTCCTCCTGCATCACCTCGAGCAGCGCCGACTGCACCTTCGCCGGCGCCCGGTTGATCTCATCGGCCAGCACGAAGTTGTTGAACACGGGCCCGAGCTCGGTGTCGAAGCGACCCGTGTCGGGGCGCCAGATGCGGGTGCCGACGAGGTCGGCCGGCACCAGGTCGGGCGTGAACTGGATCCGCCCGAAGCTGCCGCCGAGCACAGCGGCTAGCGTCTTCACGGTCAGCGTCTTGGCCAGCCCCGGCACTCCCTCGAGCAGCACGTGACCGCCGGCCAACAGACCCACCAGCAGTCGTTCCAGCATCGCGTCCTGGCCGACGATCACGCGGCCCAACTCGTCGAGTGCCTGTTGCATTGCCGACCGGGCCTCGTTGCGAGCGCGCCCGACGGCCTCGATATCCGTCATCTGTCCTCCATCATGTTCGCCGTCTGTCCTCGATCGTCAGGCCAGCCGGGCGAACCACAGCAGGCTGAGCGCGCCGGCCAGCAGCAGTAGGCCCAGCGCCGCGCCCACGAGGCCGGCGACCAGAGCTTTATTGACGTGGGTGTGGCCGAGCGTTCTGGCCAGATGGGTGTAGATCGCCTCGACCCGCACGGCGTCGGCGGCCGTGTAGGCGGTGCCGCCGGAGCTGAGCGCGATCGCCCGCAGCTGGCTGGGGTCGACCGGGACGGCGATGCGGGTGCCGTCGCGGCCGCGAATCGTGCCGCCCGCGGTGCCGATCGCGATCGTGTAGATGCGGACGTGTCTGCTTCGCGCCTGGGCGGCGGCGGCGAGCGGACCGACACCCACGTTGGAGACCCCGTCGGACAGCAGCACGATCGCTCCGGGCGGGCGCCTGCCGTCCACCTTCGGCACCGACGCAATCGCCGTCAGCGCGGTCTCGATCGCCTCTCCGATCGCGGTCCCGCCGCCGCCGGGCGCGAGCTGGGCGATCGCCCGCTCGGTCAGCGCGTGGTCGCTTGTCGGCGACTGCAGCAGCGTCGGGCGGCGGGCGAACTCGATCTGCCCCACCCGTACCGAAGCCGGCGCGACCGAGGCGAAGCGGCTGGCCGCACGCTGTGCCGCCCTCAGCCGCGAGGGCTTCACATCGGTCGACTGCATCGAGGCGCTGACGTCGTTGACCAGCATCACGGTGGCGCTCCGGACCGGCACCAGCACCCGGCGCTGAGGACGGGCGGCGGCGGCGATCAGCGCGGCCACCCCAAGCGCCAGCAGGACCACCGGTACGTGCCGGCGCAGGCCGGGCCGGCGCGGGACGACCGAGGCGGTCAGCGGCTGGCTGACGAACGCTCGCTGCGCGACGGTGCGGGCGCGCTGCTCGCGCACGTAGACGGCCGCCAGCGCCGGGAGCGCGAGCAGCCCCAGCAACACGAGCGGCGAGGCAAAGCTCACGGCGACGTCGTCGGTGACCCTTCGAACGGCACGCTCGTGGCGAACATGGTCGATCCGCGCTCCACCGACACGCTCACCGCCCGCCCTCGCGCCACCCCCCTGAGGGCGGACGCGATCTGTGCGGCCGCGTCGATCGGATGGCTGTCGATCGACTCGATCACGTCACCGGGCTCGAGTCCCGCGACGTCGCCCCAGCTTCTCAGCCCGACCGTCTGGATCACCGCACCGATGCCCTGCACGGTCGAGATCTGCATCCCGTCCCAGGTGATCGTACGTCCGATCAGGGTCGTGGCGGGCGTCTGCACCGCTCCTCCGCCCGGGCTCGGCGTCGTTGGCGTCACCGGGGTCGTCGGTGTCTTCGGCAGCACGATCGTCGGAGTGGCGTGGCTGGCGAGCAGCTTGTGGCTGCCGGAGTCGATCGTCAGCAGCGCGGCTGCCGCCCCGACCGCCAGCACGAGCGCCGCCAGTGCGGCTGCCGTCGCGCGGCTCGGACGGCGACGCCGGCCACCCCTGACACCGGCGCCCGGCACGGGTGCGGCCGGCATCGGCGAGGTCGCCACCGATCGGGCCGGCGCCGGTGAGGGGGGCGCCGGATCCGGCGACTCCCGCTCCCAATCGCCGGACCAGAGATGCTTCGGTCCACTCACTTTGCACAGGGACGCTAGGGGCCCTTGTTCAGAAGTTGGTAAGAGGACGCACCTTCAGGCGCGGGTCTGCCGCGCCTGCGGCGAGGCCTCCCAGAAGTCGTCGAGCTTGGTCGCGTCGCGGTTGCCCTGCCGGCGCGAGATCGCCCACATCGTCACCGGCTCGTCGCGCTCGTTGCGGTGCGAGCGGGGCGTGTGCGGAGCGACCCGCACGGCCGCGGGCGCGCTGACGGCGCGCACCTCGTCGCCGAGCCGCATCGTCAGCGTCCCCCGCGTGATCAGATACAGCTCCTCGATCTCGTCGTGGAAGTGGCCGGTGCCCTGCTCGAAGTCGGAGTGTGCGGGCACCCGGATCAGTGTGACCGCCAGCTGTGTGCAGCCGAGCGCCTCGGTGAGGCGGCGGAACTCGCCCGGGACATCGGTGCCGGCGTAGAAGTCCTCGACCTGGTCGGGGTCGACGATCGCGTATCCGTCGCGCTGCTCGGTCGCGTCGCTCATCGTCGGTAGCGTGGTTGTGCTGCTCGCGGATGCACGCGAATCAGGCTACCCAGTTTCGGACGACTCGCCACCGTGGCGGCCGCCTCGGGCGAAGTCGTCGCCGGTGACGCAGGCCCACCAGGCCAGCGTCACCGGAAGCTCGTCAAACGATGGTCTGGTGGGATGATGCCGCCTCGTCGAGCTCCCAACCGGTGAGCACCCGCTCCCGACGCCCAGCGAGCGGCCGCTTCCGATGCCAACCAAGATGATCGTCCGTCCGGCCGACGTCCGCGCCGCCGCCGCGCGTCTCGAGCGAGTCGCCCGCCGCCCGCCGGTGCTCAGCCCGCGCTTCTGCACAACGCCCGGATCCATCAACGTGTAATATAAGTTCCTGATGCAGCCCACGATCGCCGCCGACCGGCGCAGCGGGCAGCTGGACGAGTTGGCCGAGGCGCTCCCGCAGCGCGTGACGGCACTCGGCCGGCTGTTCCTGAGGCGCACCACCGTCGATGTGACCCGCACCGAGGTCGCGGTGCTGTCGGCGATCTCGGCGGAGCCACGGCGGATCACCGATCTCGCCTGCTCCGCCGGCGTCACGCAGCCGGCGATCACGCTGCTGGTCAACCGGCTGGAGGAGCGCGGCTGGGCCGTCCGCGAGCACGATCCCAGCGACCGCCGCGTCGTCCACGTGGCGCTGACGCCGGCTGGCGCCGAGACGTTTGCGCAGCTGCAGGCCGAGTACAAGGCGTTGCTGCACGAGCAGATGGCGACGCTCAGCGACGACGAGCTCCAGGTGCTGGCGCGTGCCACCGAGGTGATCGATCACCTGATCGCGCGGCTCGAGGAGCGTGAAGCCTGATGGTGACGACCGTGCGCGAACGGCTGCTGCAGCACCGCTCGCATCCCGACCGCTACAAGTGGATCGCGCTGTCGAACACGACGCTCGGGATCCTGATGGCGACGATCAACCAGTCGATCGTGATCATCGCGCTGCCCGACATCTTCCGCGGCATCAAGCTCGACCCGCTGATCTCGTCGAACACCAGCTACCTGCTGTGGATGCTGCTGGGGTTCATGGTCGTGGCAGCCGTGCTCGTCGTCAGCCTCGGCCGGGTCGGCGACATGTTCGGGCGGGTGCGCATCTACAACCTCGGCTTCGCGGTGTTCACCGCCGGCTCGATCCTGCTGTCGGTCGTCTGGCTGCAGGGCAGCGGCGCGGCGCTGTGGCTGATCATCTGCCGTGTCATCCAGGGGATCGGCGCCGCCTGCCTGTTCGCCAACTCCTCGGCGATCCTGACCGACGCGTTCCCCGCCGACCAGCGTGGACTGGCGCTCGGGATCAACATGGTCGCGGCGATCGCCGGCTCTTTCATCGGGCTCGTGCTCGGCGGCGTGCTGGCGCCGGTGGACTGGCGGCTGGTGTTCCTCGTGTCGGTGCCGGTCGGGCTGTTCGGCACCGTCTGGGCGTACTACATGCTCGAGGAGCGGGGCGTGCGCAAGGCGGCCAAGATCGACTGGCTCGGCAACATCACGTTCGCGGTCGGTCTGATCGCGGTGCTGGTCGGGATCACCTACGGGATCCTGCCGTACGGCGGTCACAACATGGGCTGGAGCAACCCGTGGGTGATCGCCGCGATCGCCGGCGGACTGGTGGTGCTGGTCGTGTTCGTGGCGATCGAGCGGCGCGTCGCGGCGCCGATGTTCCGCCTGCCCCTGTTCCGCATCCGCGCGTTCACCGCGGGCAACCTCGCCGCGCTGCTGGCGGCGCTGTCCCGCGGCGGGATGATGTTCATGCTGATCATCTGGCTGCAGGGCATCTGGCTGCCCGAGCGCGGCTACAGCTTCTCGTCGACGCCGCTGTGGGCCGGCATCTCGATGCTGCCGCTGTCGGCGGGGTTCCTGCTCGCCGGGCCGGTGGCCGGCCGGCTCGCCGACCACTTCGGCGCTCGCCCGTTCGCCACCGGAGGCATGTTGCTCGCCGCTGCCAGCTTCGTTGGCCTGATCCTGCTGCCGGTGAACTTCTCCTACATCGGCTTTGCCGTGCTGATCTTCTTCAACGGCCTGGCGATGGGGCTGTTCGCGGCGCCCAACCAGACCGGGATCATGAACAGCCTGCCGCCCGACCAGCGCGGCGCTGGTGCCGGAATGGCCGGCACCTTCATGAACTCGGCGATGGTGCTGTCGATCGGGATCTTCTTCAGCCTGATCATCGTCGGGCTGTCGGCGACGCTTCCGTCGGCCCTGTATCACGGTCTCGCCGGCAACGGCGTGCCCCACGCCTACGCCGCCAAGATCTCGCACCTGCCGCCGGTCGGCAGCCTGTTCGCAGCGTTCCTCGGCTACAACCCGATGGGCACGACGCTGGCACCGATCCTGCACACGCTGCCGCACCACACGGCCGCCTATCTGACCGGGCACCGGTTCTTCCCGACGCTGGTCTCGCACCCGTTCGCCACCGGCATCCATGAGGCGTTCTGGTTCGCCACGATCTGCTGCCTGGTGGCGGCGGTAGCCTCGTGGATGCGCGGCGGCAAGTACTACTACACGGAGCCCGAGGCGCAGGTCGAGATCGCGGAGCCCGAGCGCGAGCTGGCGTTCGAGGACTGACCTCGGCTGCGCTCGCCGGGGCGGGCGGGAGCTGGCGTTCGATGGCGAAGCTGCGCTCGCCGGGGCGGGAGCTGACGGGCCACGGCGGGCCTGAGCTCAGCCCCGCCACTCTCCGGCGAGGGCCGAGTACACGACCAGGTCGAGGTGGCGGTCGCCGATCCGCTCGGCCTGCCGCAGCACCCCCTCCTGCTTGAAGTCGAGTCGCTCGGCGATCGCGCGGCTGCGCCGGTTGTCGACGGCTGCGCGCAGCTCCATCCGGTTGAGCCGCCAGGTGCGAAAGGCGTGGACCGTGTAAGCGCGCACCGCCGCGGTCACGATCCCGCGACCCTCGTACAGCTCCGACAGCCAGTAGCCGATCGAGGTGCTCTGGTTCGGCCACGAGATCCCGTGCACGCCGACGACGCCGACGGCGCGGCTGTCGGCCACGATCGCCGTTTGAAGGCCCTGGCTGGCCTGGTACTGCCGGCGCGTCTGGTCGACGAACTCGCGGAGGTCGTTGCGGCTCGACGTCTGCGCCCACGGCAGCCAGCGTGCCAGCCGGGCGCGCTCGGCGACGACTACCGCGTACAGGTCATCCACGTGGGCGTCATCGAGGCGCTGCAGCTCGGTCCCGTCGCGGAGGACGAATTCCGGCACCGGCCTAGATGCGCTCCACGCGTGTGGGGCGATTTGTCCAACGAATCGTTGGACAAATCGCCCCCCCGGGGATCGCCCCCCCGCGGACGGCGCCCGCAGCGCCCTGTCCGTCGCCCTCGCACGGTAGATGTGCGTTCATTGCCCTCCTCCCAAAATGCACATACATTCACCGA
>JASHQV010000052.1 GCA_030038955.1 Solirubrobacteraceae bacterium | reverse complement strand
CCCGCTGGCCCAATTCTTCTCGCTCGGTGGCCGCGACCGCCAGGCCCGCGTCAAGTCCGCGCTCGAGCAGGTGTCGCTCAGCTCGCACCTCGGCGGGCGCTATCCCGACCAGTTGTCGGGCGGCGAGCGCCAACGCGCCGCGATCGCGCGGGCGCTTGTCTGCGAGCCGCAGGTGCTGATCTGCGACGAGATCACCTCGGCGCTCGATGTATCGGTCCAGGCGTCGATCATCGGCCTGCTCGCCGACCTGCGTGCCGAGGGCGATCTGGCGATGCTGTTCGTCACACACAACCTCGCGCTCGTTCGCAGCATCGCCGACCGCGTGCTGGTGCTGAACGCGGGCACGATCGTCGAGTCGGGGCCGACCGCACGCGTGCTCGAAGCGCCCGCCGATTCCTATACGAAGGCCCTGGTCGACGACACCCCGACGCTCGACTACGAGGCCGAGCTCGTGCACTCGAGCGACGCATGAACGGGTCGAGCTGGGTCAGGCTGACGGACGAGCAGATGTCGGGCGAGGCGCTCGAGCCATACGGCGAAGGCGTGCTGTCGGACGGATACATGGTCAGCAAGACGCCGCACGAGCCGGGCCAGAAGATGCTTGTCGTGTTCGCAGGCGAGATCTGGGTCGCGCTGTACGAGTTCACCGGAGGCGAGAACATCGCGACTTTCTTCCCAGGCGATGAGCTCGTGTACGTGGTTGCGGGGACGCTGACGCTGACCGACTCGCGGCGCAGCGAGATGCGGACGTTCGATCAGGGCGAGCGCGTCCTGATTCCCAAGGGCTGGCAGGGATCGTGGGCCAACGAAGGCCTCTATCGCGAGGTCGCCGTCTGTTCGCGTGACTGGCTGCGCCCCTACACGCGGACATTTCAGGACGGGATCGTCGATCCGGAGCGCCGCACGACTTTCCTTGCGGTCGATCCTCGCGGTGTCTCGCCGGAGGCCGGTGCGTCGCATGCAGCGGAGCCGCGGAGCGCGCACGTCCACGGCGGCGACCTCCTCGTGCGAGTGGTCGAGGACGACGCCGGCGACTGGTCCAGCAGCTTTCGTGACGACCGCGACGTGTTCGTCCAGCTGATCAGGGGCGACGTCGTGCTTCGCGACGACGGCTACAGCGAGAAGTTTGCCGCCGGCGACTGCTTCATCGTCTTTGGCCACGCCAGCGAGCGGTGGCGCTCACCCAATGGCTACAAGGCGCTGCTAGTGCAGGCTGGCGTCCCCGCGGACTTCCGGGACGCGGCGGCACGAGCGTGAGGCCCAGTGGTCGCTGCAGGTCGGTGAGGGCGAGCTAGAGCCGACGCTTCGAGTTGTTCACGCATGCCGCGCCACCCCAAGTACGACGTCCTGTTCGAGCCGGTCCGCATCGGACCGAAGGTGATGCGCAACCGCTTCTACCAGACGCCGCACTGCTCGGGCTTTGGGAGTGACTATGCAGGCACGCAGGCGGAGTTCCGGGGGATGAAGGCAGAGGGAGGCTGGGCAGTCGTTAACACCGAGTATTGCTCGATCCACCCCGAGAGCGACGATACGCCGTCAATCCAGGCGCGGATCTGGGACGCCAACGATGTCCAGAACCTGAGCCTGATGTGCGAGCGGGCCCACGATCACGGCTCACTCGCGGGGATCGAGCTGCACTTCGGCGGGCCGAATCACACGGGGTACGAGGCACGCCTGCCTGCGCGAGGCGTGTCGCAGATCCCAAGCGCTAGGTTCCCGATGCGCTCGTGCTACGAGATGGACCGTCACGACATCCACGAGCTTCAGGGCCACTACGTCGCGGCCGCCAAGAGAGCGCGGGACGCCGGGTTCGACCTGGTGCTCGTTTACATGGCGGAGTCGATTCCGATCACGCACCACTTCCTGATGCCGTACTTCAACCGCCGCACCGACGAATACGGCGGCTCGTTCGAGAACCGCGCGCGGTTCGCCCGTGAGGTACTCGAACGCATCCGCGAGGCGGTCGGGGAGGACTGCGCGGTCGGCTGCCGGTTCTCCGTCGACACGCTCTCCGAGGACGGTCTCGGCATAAGGGTCGGCGAGGACGGGATCCGGTTCGTCGAGCACGTCGACCATCTGGTCGACCTGTGGGACGTTCAGGTCGGCCCACCCTCGTTGCTCGACACGACCGACTCTGCGGCCTCCTCCCGAGTCCGCCCCCAGAACTACCAGAAGCCATGGATTGAGCAGGTCCGCCCACACACGAGCAAGCCGATCGTCGGCGTCGGCCGGTTCACCGACCCCGACGTGATGGTCGAGGCGATCCGCTCGGGGCAGCTGGACATCATCGGCGCGGCGCGTCCTTCGATCGCCGATCCGTTCCTGCCGAGCAAGATCGAGCAGGGGCGGCTCGACGAGATCCGCGAGTGCATCGGGTGCAACATATGCCTGTCGCGGTTCAGGATCGGCGGACTTCGGCTCGTCTGCACGCAGAACCCGACCGCGGGCGAGGAGTACCGCCGAGGTTGGCATCCCGAGCGGTTCACGCGGGCGAGCAACGCCGACAACGACGTGCTCGTGGTCGGCGCGGGGCCGGCCGGGATGGAATGCGCGATCGTGCTCGCTAAGCGCGGCATGCGCCGCGTCCACCTCGTCGACGCCGGCGAGGAGCTCGGCGGGATCATGCGCTGGGTGCCGCGTCTGCCTGGGCTCGGCGAGTGGGCCCGGGTCGTCAACTACCGGAAGATCCAGATCGAGAAGCTGAAGAACCTCGAGTTCATCCCGCGCACGCGGCTCGACGCCGATGGGGTCGCCGAGTACGGCGCGGAGCTGGTGGTGATCGCGACCGGCTCGGCCTGGGCGACGGACGGGATGAACGGGTTCACGCGCGAGGGCATCGACGGTGCGGACGCGAGCCTGCCGCACTGCCTGACCCCCGAGCAGGTGATGCTCGAGGGCAAGCCGGCGCCGGGCGACAGCATCGTGATCTACGACTGCGAGGGGTACTACCTGGGCTCGGCGCTGGCCGAGCGGTTCGCGGACGAGGGCAAGCGCGTCACGCTCGTCACGCCGAACGCGAACGCGGCGCCCTATCTGGCCTTCACGGCCGAGCTGCCGCACGTGAGCCGTGTGCTTCACGGGCTCCGGGTCGACGTGATCACAGATCACGTGCTGACCGCGATCGAGCCGGGCCGCGTCAGCGGCCACGAGTTCTCGATCACCGGACCGACGGTGACGTGGGATGCCGACAGCGTCGTTCTGATCACGCAGCGCCACTCGAACGACGAGCTCTACCATGAGCTGCGCGACACCCCCGACCGTCTCGAGCACGAGGAGATCTCGGGGCTGTACCGGATCGGCGACTGTGTCGAGCCACGGTTGATCGCTGACTGCATCTTCGACGGCCACCGCCTCGCGCGAGAGATCGACTCCGAAGACCCGGCGACGCCCCTTCCGTTCACTCGCGAGAAGGTCGTCCTGACTGCCGCTGACCTGCATGGGTTGGCGCGGGTCTGAGAGCGAGCGTGTCGACCCTCGGCTTGAAGATCCCGACCGTCGGCCCGCTAACACTCGATCCCGGCCTGCGCGTGATGGCGTCCGAGGCCGAGGCGTCGGGCGCCAGCTCGGTCTGGGTCTCCGACCACATCGTGATGACCGAGCGGACCGAGTCCTACTACCCCTACGCCACGGGCGGCAAGGTCACGTGGGATCCCGACGCACCGTTCGCCGACTCGCTCACGGCATGCACATGGCTGGCCGCCTGCTCGACCCGCATCTCGATCGGGCCGGCGGTGTTGATCCTGCCCCTGCGCGACCCGATCCAGCTGGCAAAGACGGCTGCGACGATCGACTGGCTGTCCGGCGGGCGACTGCTGCTCGGCGTCGGCACCGGCTGGTACGCGGAGGAGTTCGCCGCGCTTGGCCGCGACTTCAGCACGCGCGGCCCACGGACGAGCGAGACGATCGAGGTGCTCAAGGCATGCTGGACCGGGCGGCCGCAGGGACTCGAAGGGCAGTTCTACCGGATCGAGCCCGGCACGCTGTGCTTTCCGCGCCCGGTTTCGCCGAACGGAATCCCGGTGATGGTCGGCGGGATGGGCAGGCTCGCCCGCGAGCGCGCCGCGAAGCTCGGCGACGGTTGGCTCGCGCTGACGCGTTGGGACATCCTCGACGTCGACGACCTCGCGCGGAAGCTCGAGCACGTTCACGAGCTGCGGGCGCCGGGCATGCCCCGGCTGCGGACCGTGCTGCGCGTGTCCGGAAAGATGCGTATCGGTGATGTGTCCGGCCGACTCGAAGCGCTCGGTAGGCTCGCGAGGATGGGCTTCGATGAGGTCTCGGTCGATCCACCGTGGGACGACCTCGCGGAGGCCCGTTCCGTGATCGCGGAGTGTCGCGGCGCGGTCGCATGATCCCCGTCTCGCCTGGTGCGAGCGCTCGATGACCGACGCGGCGATCTGATGCGACGCGGCGATCTGATGCGACCGAGCGATGGCCACAACTCGTCCGCGAGCGCGAGCGGCCGGCCGAACGATCTCGCTGGCCGAGACGCGTCCGCCAGCTAGCGAGCGTGCGCGTGGAGTGCGGTCACGGCCGCGGCCGGATGGGTGTGGGCGGCGAGCGCGAGGTGGAGGGTCGCGGCGTGGGAGCTGGTTACCGCCCCGAGCAGCAGGGCGAGCCCCAGTAGCACTGCCCACAGCGCTACCCGATCCGGCTTGAAGCTGGCGCGTTCGTGGGGCTTCAGACGAGCCTCGTAGCCACGCCGGGAGCTCGAGTGGTGGTGCCCGCGACCGGTGATCACCACGGTTCGTGGCACCTGCGCCGCGGTGGCCGGGCCCGCGGGGAGCCCGCGAACGGCGGCGAGCGCGGAAACCGGCGTCGCGGTCGCCAACGACTGGACCGGCACGGTCGCCGAAGTCCGTGCCGCCGCCACCATCGGCTGGCGCAGTGCCTGTTCCTTGGCCGTGCGCATTGCCGAGGTGGCGGCGGCCCGGGAGTCCGTCCTGGCCCGCGAGCTGGGGGTGGCTCGCGAGCCTGACGGATTTGTCGGGGCATCTGACCACGTGAAGTCCACCTGGAGGAGATCGGTGCGCGGACGGCGCTCGCCGTCCGCGCGGGGGCCGGTGGAGCCGCGGCGCTGTCCGCTGTCAGAGCGGAGGCCGCCAGAGCCGCGGCGCTGCCCGCTGTCAGAGCGGGGGCCGGTGGAGCCGCGGCGCTGCCCGCTGTCAGAGCGGGGGCCGCCAGAGCCGCGGTGCTCGCCGTCCGAGAGGGGGCCGGCGGTATCGGGGTGCCGTTGCTCGACGCGGCGGCGCGTTCGCTCGTCGGCATCGGTCCAGCCGCCGTTCATCCAGCTCGAGTCAGCCAACTCGGCCTGCTGGACGGCACGATCAGACCATCCAGCTCGCGCAGCGGAAGCTCGACTCTCATGCACCGGCTCGGATGACGGCAATTGGCTGTCCTCTTTCGATTGCTTACGGGGTTAGCTGCCGGGCTCGCGCCGAAAGAGTGGCGCTACGCGTCGTCAGACACGATTCGCCCCGAACATCTCGGGTCCCCCGCTTCCTGAGAGCCGCACAACTGCCGCCCTCAGTGCGAATTCAGCATTTGCAGGAAGAATATACCAGCGCGGTCGGACGGAATCACGCCCGGCGAGAATCCGAACTGCCGCTAATTGCGGGGTCGCTCGATGGCGGCGCCGGCCGCGGCCGTCAGGGCCACTCAACGACGCCGGCGGCGGACGCCATCAGGGCCACTCGACGACGGCGCCGGTCGCGGCCGTCAGGGCCGCTCGAATGGAACCGTACTCAGGCAGCGTCAGTGTCCGGCGACGCGAGCGACGAACTGCGCCACCTGTTGGGCGTCGCGGCCCTGGACCACGTCGGCGGGCATCGTGCCGTAGCCGAGGCAGCTCTGCTGTGAGTCGGACGGAGCGTTCTGGAGGCAGCCGTACTCGATCGTGTGCAGCACGAGCGACACGGAAGGCTTCACCTGATCGAGGTTGGGGCCGGTCTTGCCGACGGCCGAGGCCGCTGCCAGCGTGTGGCAGACGGCGCAGTGCTCGCCGAACAGCTCGCGGCCGGTCTTCTCGGCCGCGGTCAGCTTGATGCCGCCGACCTGGGCGCTCGCGCGGTCGTGGTTGCCGACCAGGATGATCGCGGGCAGGACGATGCCGAAGCCGATATAGGTGAACACGAGCAGCGCGTTGACGACGCGGCGGCCGGCGCTGCTCTGGGTCAGCATCACCTTCGTGACCGGGGTGAGCCGGCCACGCGAGGATCCCCAGAAGATGCCCGCGGCGAGCGCCGTGAACAACACCGCGATGATGATCACGCCGACCATGTGTTGGCGGACATTATCGCGAGCGCGCTGGAGGCGTACCCGCGCCGCGAGCGCGCTGGAGATGTCCGCGACCCGCGGGCGCACACGCCCGCGGGTCGAATATCGACTGACAGTCCAACGAATTTCGACCCGCGGGATCCCCGGACCCCGACGGCGCCCCAGCAACGAAGCCTCATCACCGTCGGCGCCCGACGGCGCGCTGATCACCGTCGGCGCCCGACGGCGCGCTGATCACCGACGGCGGCCAGCCGCGAAGCTCATCACCGGCGGCGCCACCGCCCGGAAGTCATCCTCCTCGCTCGATCGCCCGGCGCGCTGCTCGGCGAGCCCGAGGCGGACCTGCTCATCCAGCGGCGAGAGCTCCTTGATCTTGGCGACGATCCGATCGGGAGCGACGATCTGCCCCACCTCATCGACCAGCACGTTGATCGCTCCGCCCGCCGCCTCGAGGTGCTCGAGCTTGCCCGCCACCAGCAACAGCGGCTCGGTGCGAACGAGCAGGCGGTGGCGCTCGTAGACCCGGGGTGGGACGATCAGGTTGATCGTCCCGTGCTCGTCCTCGAGCAGGACGAAGACGACGCCTGCGGCGGTGCCGGGGCGCTGGCGGGCGACGACCAGGCCGCCGGTGCGGATCCTGGCGCCGTGAGCGAGGTCCTCGAGCTCGGCGCTGGTCACCGCTTCGGCTGGAAGGCGTTCGCGCAGCAGCTGCATCGGATGGGCATGGACGGTCAATCCGGTGGTGCCGTAGTCGGCGAGCATCGCCTCCCAGCGCGACAGTTCGCGCAGGCTCGGCGGCACGGGCAGGTCCAGGGGAAGCGACAGCTGCACGCCGCCGGGCACGCGGCGGCCCGGGGCGCTGACCCCGAGTTGCCAGAGGGCGAGCCGACGTGGCGAGACGGCGGGGGTCGAGAAGGCGCCGGCGGTCTGGGAGGCGCGGGCAGCCGGAGGCGCACCTCCGGTCGGAGACGCTCCGGCAGAAGACGCACCGGCAGAAGACGCACCGGCAGAAGACGCGCCCGCGACCGGGGATACCAGCGAGTCACACGCCCCGGACCACGCCAGCAGCTCCAGCGCCGGCGAGCCCGCCCCCGCACGGGAGGCGAGGTCGGAGAGGCTGCGAAACGGGCCGGCCGCTTCGCGCGCAGCGACCAGCGCCTCCATCTCCCGCTGGCGCACGCCGCGGACGTAGCCGAGGCCGATGCGGATCCCGCCCTCCTCCAGGTCGCATCCAACCCGGCTCCGGTTGACGTCGGGCGCCAGCACGCGGATCCCGCGGCGCTGGGCTTCGTGGACGAGCGCGTCGGGCGGGTAGAAGCCCATCGGCTGCTCGTCCAGCAGCGCGCACAGGAACTCCGGCGCGTAGTGGACGCGCAGCCAGGTGGACTGGTAGGCGAGCAGCCCGAAGGCGGCGCCGTGCGCCTTCGGGAAGCCGAAGCCGGAGAAGCCCTGGACCATCGCGAACACCCGCTCGGCGGTGTCGGCGTCGACCCCGTGCAGGCGCTGAGCCCCGGCCACGAATCGCCTGTGGTGTGCTTCGATCGCCGCATCCGACCGCTTGCGGCTCATCGCGCGGCGCAGACCCTCCGCCTCGCCTGTCGAGAACCCGGCGAACTCGATCGCCACCTCCAGCACCTGGTCCTGGAAGATGATCGTGCCGAGCGTGTCCTCGAGGACTGGCCGCAGCGACTCGTGCTCGTAGGGGATCTCGAAGCCGGGATCCCCCTGCCGCTGGCGGCGCTCGATGTAGGGGTTGACCGCACCGCCCTGGATCGGACCCGGGCGGACGATCGCTACCTGCACCGTGAGATCCTTCAAGTTCTCCGGTCGGGTGCGTCGCAGCGACTGCATCTGGGCGCGGCTCTCGATCTGGAAGACGCCGGTGGTGTCGGCGTTCTGGATGCACGTGTAGGTGTCGGAGTCGTCGTAGGGGATGCGGCTGAGGTCGATCCGCTCGCGGCGGGTGCGGGCGATCAGCTCGACGCAGCGCTCAACCGCCGACAGCATCCCCAGCCCGAGCAGATCGATCTTCAGAAAGCCGGCATCGGCGCAGGAGTCCTTGTCCCACTGGACGATCTGCCGGCCTTCCATCGCGGCCGGGACGATCGGGCAGCAGTCGACCAGCGGACGGGTGGCCACCACCATCCCACCCGAGTGCTGGGAGAGGTTACGGGGAAGGCCGTGGGCCTCAGCGGCGAGCCGCGCCAGCCAGCGCCAGCGGC
>JASHQV010000470.1 GCA_030038955.1 Solirubrobacteraceae bacterium | reverse complement strand
GCTGTGGCACGACGATGTCGCCGTCGCCCGCCGGGTGCAGCCGGTTGATGACCATGTTGCAGAGCCGGCCTCTGAGCGCCAGCAGCACTCCCGGGGAGGGGATCATCGGGACGCTGACCCCGGCCATCGCGGCGACCCGATCCGACCACGGGCCGGCGGCGTTGACGACGAGGTCGGCGTCGATCCGTCCCTCCCCGCCGGTGACGTGGTCGCGAACGATCGCGCCGTGGACGGTGCCGCCGTCGACGCACAGCTCGGTGACCTCCATGTACGGGTTGATCGTCGCGCCGTTGTGCTGGGCGGTTGCAAAGAACCGCATCATCAGCCGCATCGGGTCGATCGTCGCGTCCGGCACGCGAACCGCCGCGAGCACCGCCGGGTTCAGGTATGGCTCCTCCTCCAACGCGTGCTTCGGGGTCACTCGCTCGGTCGGGATCCCGGCCGCCTCGCACGCCTCCAGGAACGGGGTCAGGTACTCCAGGTCCTGCTCGCACACGGCGACGAACAGTCCGCCGTTCTCCTCGAAGCTTCCCGGCGCGATCCGCTTCAGGATCGTGTTCTCGGCGATGCACTCCGCGGCCGCATCGCGGTCGCCGACCGCGTAGCGCCCGCCGCTGTGCAGCACTCCGTGATGACGTCCGCTGGTGCCCGAGGTCAGCTCGCCGCGCTCGAGCAGCGTCACCCGCAACCCGCGCAGCGCCAGGTCGTGCGCAACGCCGGCGCCGGTGGCGCCACCACCGACGATAACCACGTGCACATCATGTTGCTCAGCACCCATCGCCGTGATCCACTCAACCGCGCCGCTCCAAGGGAGCCGCCAATGACTCGCGAGGACACTAGGAGCGGGCGCGGCAGGCACCATCCGTGGAAGGCCGCAGCGACGGCGCGGCGGTCCAACGACAGCGAAGGAGCGATCCCCAGAATGGACGAGAGCACGTACGAGCACCTGACCTTCGAGCCGCGCGAGGACGGCGTGCTGCTGATCACGATCAACCGTCCCGAGCGCTACAACGCCGCCGACGAGGTCCTGCACCGCGAGCTCGGGCGCGTGTGGCGCGAGGTCGCGGAGGACCCGGACGTGCGGGTGGCGGTGATCACTGGCGCCGGCCGGGCGTTCTGCGCCGGCGGCGACCTCGAGATGCTCGCGCAGATGACGACCAGCTATGCGCGGGTCGCGGGCCAGCTGCGCGAGGCGTCGGACATCGTCTACAACATGGTCGGCTGCGAGAAGCCGATCATCTCGGCGATCAACGGCATCGCGGTCGGTGCCGGCCTGACGGTGGCGCTGCTGGCCGACATCAGCGTGATCGCCGCCGAAGCGAGGCTCACCGACGGCCATCTGCGGCTGGGGGTCGTCGCTGGCGACCACGCCGCGATCATCTGGCCGCTGCTGTGCAGCATCGCCAAGGCCAAGTACTACCTGTTGACGGCTGACTTCATCGACGGCGCCGAGGCCGAGCGGATCGGGCTCGTCAGCCGCTGCGTGCCCCGCACCGAGCTGCTCGATACCGCGCTCGGGCTCGCGCACCGGCTCGCCACCGGGCCGCAGGACGCGATTCGCCTGACGAAGCGCTCGCTGAACAACTGGGTGCGCAGCGCCGGGCCAGCGTTCGACGCCTCGATCGCGCTCGAGATGCTCACGTTCCTTGGCGACGACGCCCGCGAAGGCGTCAAGGCCCTGCAGGAGAAGCGCGACCCCTCGTTCCCCAGCGCCCGCGCCGATCGGTGAGCGCCGGCCTGAGCGAGCGCCGCCCGGCGCTCGCTCAGGGTCCGTAGGAGAATTAGGACCTATCCCACTTGGATCGCACGCCTGGATGCGGCCCGGGACCGGCGCTGGCTCGCCGCCCGCGGTCTTGCAGGTAGCTCACTACCTGCCACGACCACGTGCGGTCCCCAGCTTGGCCCTGAACCACCGCAGTCGCACGCCCAACTGAGATAGGCCCTTAGTCGAACTCGAGCGTCCAGAAGTAGCTGACCAGGATCCGCTTGCCGCCAGGCGCCCAGCGGATCTCGCCGTCGCCCTCCGGCAGCGACGTCCTCAGGGTCAGCTCGAGGCTGTGCCCCGGCAGGATCCTCGACGGCACAGGCCCGCCGGTGGCGTTCGTGATCCGCGGGTGCAGCAGCTCGCCCGTGTAGGTGATCACGGTGAAGTTCGCCGGCGACAGCGGCACCGTCCCCGTGACGCGCTTGAACGTCAGCTCGAACGTGGAGGGGGCGGTCTCTCCCAGGTGCCAGCTGCCGCTGCCCGCCTGGTTGGCCACCCAGCTCGGCACGCTCGGTCCGACTGCCGCGTACTGGACCGTGGCGCCGTTTGGCAGCGTGGCGTCGACGGGATAGCCCTCCATCGCCTGCAGCTGGGGATGCCGAGGGGTGGCGGTCGGCACCGTGGTGGCGGGCGCTTCCGGGATCTTCAGCCACTTCGGCGGATGCCCGTAGTGCGAGCTCGTCGGCAGGCGCTTGCCGGCGACGGCGATGTTGCCGGCGCCACCGCTGGCCGCCGTGGTGGCGAGTGCGATCGCCGCGGCGATCACGAGCACGGCGATCGTGGACATCGCCACGATCGCGCCGGGGCCGGGCCGTACGGCCCGGCCCCGGCGCTGGTCCCCGGACGCAGCTTGAACCGCGTCAGATCCCATCTGCTTCGTTCCTGTGCTTTTGCTCAGCTGATCACCTGGTGCGTGCGCGGTCGAGCCGCGAGTTCGTGAACACGTCGGTGCCAAACGGCGCCAGTCCGGGCTGGGCGGCGTAGCCGAGGTGGCCTTTGCCGTCGAGGCCGGTGCTGACGTCGATCGGGCCGGTGTAGCCATTCGCCTTGCCCGACCCCCTGGCGACGTCGAAGATGTCCTCCAGCGAGCGCAGCAGGCTGTAGTGGTTGTAGTAGGTGTTCGACACGCTGCCGCCCCTGATGTAGGGGCTGAGCAGCAGCGCGCCGGTGTCGCCGCCGCCCGTCGTCGGGTCGAACGCGTCATACAGCGGATCGGTGGCGGTCGACTGCCCGCCGAGGGTGATCTGGAAGCTGCTCAGATCTCCGCTCAGCGTGACCGGGTTGCCGTCCGCGTCGACCAGCTGGAACGACGAAGTCCCGTACTGGTCGGCGGCGGTGGTGTCGGTCGTCGAGCTGTCGTCGCCGTCGCTGATCGCGGCCGGTGCATGCGAGCTCACCTGCCCGACGTAGTAGGTGCTGAGCCCATCGGCGTCGGTGCCGGTCACGCCGCTGGGCAGGGTCACCTGCTCACCCTCTGAGTTGGGGGCGATCAGGTTGTCGTATGACCCATCCGCCGGCACCGAGACGACGCCGTTTGAGGTGGCCGACACCGTCACCGAGCCCGACAGATTGTTCGCGTATCCTGCTCCGGCGCTGTAGCAGCCGCCTTCTGGGATCGTCTCGTAGTTGGTGCCGTCGCCGTTGCCGCCGGTGCAGGCCACCAGTGGTGGCGGCACGTCCTCGGAGCTCTCGGTGCCGGGACGGTCGAGATACTCGTTGAAGCCGGGGCCGCCGGACATCTGCTGGCCGACCGACGACTGCACGTTCGGGACGTTGGGGCCCGACGGCTCCCAGTTCAGCGAGCGGCCGAACAGGGTCTCGCCGGCCTCGTCGTTGCTCAGCGAGTTGAACGCCGTGGCGCTCGACACGGATGAGTCCACGAACGAGTCGCTCGAGTAGGTGAACTGCGGGTACGCCTCGTCCCAGGTGATGACGATCAGGCCGCCATCGCTGTAGGCCGGTGACTTCATGATCTCGGGCACCACGTGCTCGAGGAACAGGTCCGACGCGTAGCTGCCGCCGACGTCGTTGATCGGCGTGCCTTCGGACGCGTTTGTCGGCGCGCCGCTGGCCATCCCGGACAGGTTGTTGGTGGGGCTGCCGGAGGTCGGGGCGGTGCAGACCGCGTCGTGGCCGTTCGAGCAGTTGTCGGGGATGATCAGCGAGAAGTCTGGCGTCGTCCTTTCGCTCTGCAGGTCGCTGTACAGCTGATCCTTGGAGCCGTCCATCAGGTTCGCCACGTGGCTGCCGTCGCAGTCACCCGAGCCCAAGATCGACTCGAACCACGGCAGCGGGTTGTGCTTTGAGACGTACCGGTCGCCGCCGTTCTCACTCGAGTCGTTTGGGTACTCGCTCTTGAGGTTGACGCTCTGGCCGGCGGTCGGCGTCGGGCCGACGCTCGCGTCCGGCGCGCCACAGTACTGCACGCCGGCGTTCTGGCCGCTGTCGCCGGTCAGCGCCAGATCCTGGGCGTACAACTTCCAGGTCTTGCCGGCCGCGTCCAGCTGGTTGAAGAACGTCGGGACCGTCGACGGGTAGACGCAGCCGTTGTCACCGGCGGGGGCGTTCGGGCCCGCGGCCGACGTGAACTGGCCATAGTTGCCGTTCGCCGTCAGCGAGCCCCCGGACGTGTCGACGCTGCCCGCCAGCGCCGTGTAACCGTCGGCGCTGCAGTCGTCCTGATCGTCGGTGATCGGCCCCTGCCCTGACATCATCTCCAGGTAGTTGCCCAACGACGAGTGCTCGGTGCCGTAGTAGTGGGTCAGCAGCGCGCCGTACTTGGGCAGCGTCTGGGACAGGTAGTCGTTGTTCTCCAGCCCCGTGAAATTCGACTCGTATGCGTGGTTCTCCATGACGATCACCCACACGTGC
>JASHQV010000469.1 GCA_030038955.1 Solirubrobacteraceae bacterium | reverse complement strand
CGGCAGCGGCGGGGCCGGTGGTACCGGTGGCGTCTCGGGCGAAAGCGGCAGCCAGGGCGGCGGCGGCGCCGGCGGCGCGGATGGCGTCTATCAGGGCGGTGGCGGCGGTGGTGGCCTGTACGGCGGCGGCGGTGGTGCCTCGTACTACGGGCAGCCGGGAGCCGGCGGCGCGAGCTGGGTCGAGCAGACCGCCACGGCGAGCTCGATCGGAACCGACACGACCGGCGTGCCGCTGATCACGATCAGCTACACGCTTGCGACCACCAAGACCTCGGTGTCGTGCTCGCCGCGGAAGCTGAAGGCCGGGTCGCGGACCAGATGCACGGCGACCGTCAGGGACACGAGCGCGGGCACGAAGACGACGCCGACCGGGACGGTGAGGTTCCGCTCGACCGGCCGCGGCAAGTTTGCCCCGAGCAGCTCCTGCAAGCTCAAGCCGGGCTCGAAGGCGGGCACCGCTTCGTGCAAGCTCACCTACAAGCCGACCAAAGCCGGATCGGGCAAGCGGACGATCGCCGCCAAGTACGGTGGCGACGGCGGCCACCTGGCCAGCAGCGGCACCGCCAAGCTGCGGGTGTTGGCGCGGAAGCGCCACGTATCGCCGGTGCGGTTCACCGGCTGAGCGGCCGGGTGGCGCCGGTGCGCTTCACCGGCTGAGCCGGCCGGGGGGCGTCGCCGCATGCGGCGACGCCCCCCGGCGAAGCTCAGCCCCGCGTAGGCCCTCGTGCACCGCGACTTGCAGGATGGGCGGTGCTTTGCAGGGGTTTCATGATCGCCCGCGAGTGGCGAAAGTGGGGCCATGCGCTTCAGAACGATCGGGCCCGCTGTGGCCGCCTCCATCATGCTGCTGGCGCCGGCAAGCGCGTCAGCCGACTTCGCACACGTGATCCTGCCGGGGGAGACGCTGACGTCGATCGCGGCCACCGACGGCCTCAGCATCGACGCACTGGCCGCCGCCAACGGCCTCTCGCCCAACGCCGAGCTGGTCTCGGGCAGCATCATCGAGATCCCGCCGCAGACGGCCACGACCGCTGCTCCCACCATGGCCGACGGCGCCACGGACGCGGCGGCCGAGACGGGCGCTTCGACGACTACGGTCGTGTCCGGCTCCTACATCGTGCAGCCGGGCGACACGCTGACCGCGATAGCAGAGCGCGACGACACCACGGTGGACGCGCTGGCCGCGCTCAATGGGCTGAGCCCAAACGGCCTCCTGCCCGCGGGCACGGCGCTGGCACTGCCCGAGCCGGGCACGGGCGCCGCGACCACGGAGGCGACGGCGGCCACCACCAGCTCCGCGTCCCCGCAGTACGTGTCCGACACTTCCGGCAGCGCCACCGCCAGCGGTCCGTATCCCACGCCGGAGCGGGTCGACGGCCCTGAGATCGCGAGCATCGCGTCGGCCAGCGGCGTGCCCGCGTCGCTGGCCCAGGCGATCGGCTGGCAGGAGAGCGGCTGGAACAACGATGTCGTCTCGGATGCCGGCGCGGTCGGGGTGATGCAGATCGTGCCCTCCACCTGGCAGTGGATCCAGCAGAACGAGGCGGACGACAGCCTCGCGCCGGCGTCGGCGGCGGACAACGTGCGCGGCGGCGTGCTGCTGCTGCGCTCGCTGCTGTCGCTGACCGGCAGCGAGTCGATGGCAGCGGCCGGGTACTACCAGGGCCTCGCCTCGATCCGCGCGCACGGCCTGTACCCGTCGACCGAGCACTACGTGGCCAACGTGATGGCGCTCGCGGGGCAGTTCGCGGGCGGCGGCTGATCGAGGCGGGCGGCGACAGCTGATGCGGGCAGACGGCAGCTGATGCGGGCTGGCGGCGGCTGATCCGCCTCGGCGGATCAGCCGCCGGTGTCCGGTGGTGGCGTACTCAAAGTCGCCACCACCGGGATGCCGCTGGTCGACCGAGACGACGGTCGGATCCGCCGCCCGTGTACGCTGCCGCCCATGTTCTACGACGACGATGCTGACCTCAACCTGCTCGACGGCAAGACCGTCGCGATCATCGGCTATGGCTCGCAGGGCCACGCCCACTCACGCAATCTCAAGGACTCCGGCGTAGATGTCGTCGTAGGCCTCCGCCCCGGCTCCGACAGCGTCGCCAAGGCGAGCTCGCACGGGCTGCGGGTGCTCGACCCGGCGGCCGCGGCAGCCGCGGCTGAGATCGTCATGATCCTGGTTCCCGACGAGCTGCACGGCGCGGTCTGGAAGTCGATCAGCGACGCGATCGAGCCCGGCAACACGGTGATGGTCGCGCACGGCTTCTCGGTGCACTACGGGACTGTCACGCCGCCGCCTGACGTCGACGTCTCGCTGGTCGCGCCGAAGGGCCCTGGCCACCTCGTGCGCCGCACCTACACCGAGGGCTCGGGCGTGCCGGCACTGGTGGCGGTCCACCAGGACGCCAGCGGCAACGCGCTCGCACAGGCGCTCGCGTACGCGAAGGCGATCGGCGCGACCCGCGCGGGCGTGCTCGAGACGAGCTTCCGCGAGGAGACCGAGACTGACCTGTTCGGCGAGCAGGCGGTGCTGTGCGGCGGCCTGTCGGCGCTGATCGAGGCCGGCTACGAGACGCTCGTGGATGCCGGCTACGACCCGCAGCTGGCGTACTTCGAGTGCCTCCACGAGATGAAGCTGATCGTCGACCTGGTGTACGAGAAGGGGCTCGCGGGGATGCGGTACTCGATCTCCAACACCGCTGAGTACGGCGATATGACGCGCGGCCCCCGGGTCGTCGGCGACGCCAGCCGCGAGGCGATGCGGGCCGTGCTCGGCGAGATCCAGTCGGGCGCCTTCGCCCGTGAGTGGATCGCCGAGAACAACGCCGGCCAGGAGAGCTTCGGACGGATGCGCGAGCAGCAGGCCGGCCATAAGGTCGAGGTCGTCGGCAAGGAGCTTCGCGGGCACATGGACTGGATCGACGCGTCGTTCGACGAGTGAAGCCGAGGCGCTAAGGGCATGTCCCACTTGGATCGCACGCCTGCATGCGCCCCAGGTCCGGCGCTGGCTCGCCGCCCGCCGTCTTGCAGGTGGCTCACTGCCTGCCACGACCCCGGGTGGCGCCCAGCTTGGCGCTGAACCGCCCCGGTCGCACGCCCAGCTGGGATCGGCCCTAAAGCGAGTGAGGCCCAGGCGCTAATCTGCATGGCTACGCTCGCCGTTGACCAGGTCACCTATGAGGATCTCTACTCCCGCTGGGAGCACGGCAACTGGTCGGCCACGGAGCTAGACCTGAGCGTCGATCGCGAGCAGTGGCGGGACACGTTCAGCGAGATCCAGCGCAAGGGCGCGCTGTGGACCTACTCGATGTTCTTCCACGGCGAGGACTCGGTTGCCGACAACCTGTCGCCGTACATCGACGCCGCGCCGAGGGAGGAGCAGAAGTACTTCCTCGCCACCCAGCAGGTCGACGAGGCGCGCCACGCGGTGCTGTTCGCGCGGTTCATGCGCGAGGTCGTCGGCATCGGCGGCGACACGGGCTCCGCGCTTGACGCCACCCGCCCCGAGCTGAGCTGGGGCTTCAGGCAGGTGTTCCTGCGGCTCGACCGGATGGCCGACGAGCTGCGCAAGGACCGCTCGCTGCCGAAGCTCGCGCAGGCGATCACGCTGTACCACCTGATCGTCGAGGCGGTGCTCGCGCAGCCGGGCCAGCACCTGATCGAGGAGTCGCTGAGCAAGCGTGGCCTGCTGCCTGGGTTCCGCAAGGGCATGCACAACGTCTCCAAGGACGAGCAGCGTCACATCGCCTTCGGCGTCAAGCTGATCGCCGACCTGGTGCGCCAGGACCCCGAGTGCCGGACCGCGATCGAGGAGCTCCTGCGGGAGGTCTTCCCGTTCACCGCGGCGGTGTTCGTGCCGCCGGACTGGGACGAGCGGTACGTGTCGGCGTTCGGGTTCACGCTCGAGCAGATCTACACGTACGGCGCCGAGTCGATGGAGGCGCGGTTCCGGGCCGCCGGGCTCGAGCCCGAGACGATGCGCGTGGGGATGCCGTTCGACCTGCCGCCGGAGGAGCGTGCGCGGCGCGGCCTGGCGATGCTCCGGGCCGGCTACCTAGGGGCGCCGAACGGCCCGGTCAAATCGGATCCCGAGGTGACCCAGATCCTGTTCGACGGGCTCGTCCGCCAGATTGACGCCTCGGTCGCCCCCGGCACGACGATCCAGTGGGACTTCCGCGACGCCGAGCCGTGGCACGTGCGGATCGATCGCGCCAGCGCCCAGGCCGAGCCGGGGCGCGTCGAGCACCCGGACCTGACGTTCCACTGCCGCTTCGCCGACTGGCTCGATCTCACCTCAGGGCGGACGGAGCCGTGGCGAGCGACGCTCACCGGCAGGATCCGCCCCACCGGCAAGCTGCGGATGCTCGTGCGCGCGCCAAAGCTGTTCGGTTAGCTACAGCTCGCTCGCGCGCTGACGCGCCGCGGCGTCCTGATCCCGCGGTGACGTGCCGTGGCGTCCGGATTGCGCGCTGACGCGCCGCGCTGTCCGGTACATTCCCGTGTGCCCGTCGTGACTGGCGCGAAAAGGTGGGACTGACCACCGGGAAGCGACGGGAGTGAGCTTCGCCGCGCGCCTGGGCAGCCAGTTTCCCCACCCGAGGAGCCCGCGTGCCACAGACCCTCCTGCAGATACCAGAACAGTTGAAGCCCGCCGACGGCCGCTTCGGCTCCGGCCCCTCGCGGGTGCGTCCTGAGCAGCTCGCGCGGCTCGCCGCTGAGGGCGCCGCCGTGGTCGGGACCTCGCACCGCCAGCAGCCCGTCAAGCAGCTGGTCGCGCGGATCCAAAGCGGCTTGCGCGAGCTGTTCTCGCTGCCCGACGACTACGCGGTGACGCTCGGCAACGGCGGCACCACCGCCTTCTGGGATGCGGCCACGTGCGGGCTCGTGCGTGAGCGGGCGCTGCACCTCTGCTACGGCGAGTTCTCCGCCAAGTTCGCCGCCTGCACGCGCGAGGCGCCGTTCCTGGCCGACCCGATCGTGCTCGAGGCGGACCCAGGCGACGCCCCCGATCCCACGCGGGTACCGGGACCAGCGCAGGCGCCGGTGGACGTGATCGCGTGGGCTCACAACGAGACCTCGACCGGCGTGATGGTGCCGGTCGCCCGTCCGTCCGCGCTCGCAGAGGACACGCTGGTGCTGATCGACGCCACCTCGGGCGCGGGTGGGCTGCCGGTCGACGTCCGCAACGCCGACGCCTACTACTTCGCGCCGCAGAAGGGGTTCGCGTCGGACGGCGGGCTGTGGCTGGCGCTGCTCAGCCCGGCGGCGCTCGAGCGGATCCGGGAGATCGCCGAGCGGCGACCGAGCGTCGGTCCCGACCGCTGGATTCCGGAGTTCCTGTCGCTGACCGTCGCGCTCGACAACTCCGCCAAGCAGCAGACGTACAACACACCCGCAGTTGCCACCCTGTTCCTGCTGGCCGACCAGGTCGAGTGGATGCTCGACCTTGGCGGGCGCGAGGCGATGATCGCACGCACCCGCGAGTCCTCCGGCACGCTGTACGGCTGGGCCGAGCAGCACGAGCTGGCGACGCCGTTCGTGCGCGACCCGAGCAAGCGCTCGCTGGTCGTCGGCACGATCGACTTCGACGAGTCGGTCGACGCCGCGCAGCTGGCTGCGACGCTGAGGGGGAACGGCATCGTCGACGTCGAGCCGTACCGCAAGCTCGGCCGCAACCAGCTGCGCGTGGCGATGTTCCCGGCAACGCCGCCATCCGACGTACGGGCGCTGACCGCGTGCGTCGACTGGGTGCTGGAGCAGCAGCGGTGAGCGCTGCCACTGACACGTCGATGCACGCCGGCAACGGCGGGCCGGGCAGGGCGCGCGTGCTGGTCGCCGAGAAGATCGGGCAGTCGGGGCTCGAGCTGCTCCGGGATCACTTCGACGTCGAGCTGGGATTCGATTGGGACCGGGAGCAGCTGGCGCAGCGGCTCGGCGAGTTCAGCGGCATCCTGATCCGCTCGGGCACGAAGCTCGACGCCGACCTGATCGACGCGGCCACCAACCTGCGGGCGGTCGGTCGCGCGGGCGTCGGCGTCGACAACGTCGACGTGCCGGCGGCGACCAAGCGCGGGATCGTCGTCGCCAACGCGCCGCAGTCGAACGTGATCACCGCCGCCGAGCACACGATGGCGATGCTGCTGGCACTGGCCCGCAACGTGCCTCAAGCGCACGCTTCGCTGACCTCGGGCAAGTGGGAGCGCTCCAAGTTCTCGGGAGTCGAGCTGTACGAGAAGACCTTGGGGATCCTGGGGTTCGGGCGGGTCGGGCAGCTGGTCGCGCAGCGGGCGCGGGCGTTCGGGATGCAGGTGATCGCGTTCGACCCGTACGTGGGCGCCGAGCGCTATCGCGAGCTGGGCGTCGACAAGGCCGAATCCTCCGACGACGTGTATGCGGTCGCCGACTTCCTGACGCTGCATCTGCCGCGGACTCCCGAGACCGAGGGGTGGCTGGACGCCGAGGCGCTCGCCAAGTGCAAAGACGGGGTGCGGGTGCTGAACGTTGCCCGCGGACCGCTGGTCGTCGACGAGGACCTGCAGGCCGCGCTCGACAGCGGCAAGGTGGCCGGCGCCGCGCTCGACGTGTTCCGTTCGGAGCCGATCACCGAGCATCCGCTGTTCGCCTATCCAAACGTGGTCGTCACCCCGCACCTGGGGGCCTCGACCGCGGAGGCCACCGACCGGGCCGGATACCAGGCCGCCGAGCAGGTGGTGGCGGCGCTGACCGGCGGTGTCGTCACGAGCGCGGTCAACGTGCCGGCGATCTCGGCCGAGGACATGGAGCTGCTGGGTCCGTTCTTCGGGCTGTGCCGGTCGCTCGGGAGGATCGCGGTGGAGCTTGCCGCGGGCTCCTCGATCGACCGCGTCCAGGTGGAGTTCCGGGGGCGAATCGCTGAGCGTGACACGCGGCTGCTGGCGATCCAGGTGCTGCTCGGAGCGCTGCGCGGACACACCGAGGAGGACGTCAATGAGGTCAACGCCCCGGCGATCGCCGAGGAGCGCGGGATCGATGTGCGCGAGGTCAAGCAGACCAGCGTCAGGGACTATGCCGACCTGGTCAGGGTGACGGTGCTGGGAGGCGGCGACTCGGTGCGGGTCGTCGGCACGCTTTTCGGCCGGCGCTTCCGGCCGCACCTGCTGGAGGTGTGGGGGCAGCGCTTCGACCTGCAGCTGGGCGAGCACCTGACGGTGTTCCGGTACCGGGACGTTCCCGGGATGATCGGGCGGGTCGGGACGGTGTTCGGGGAGCACGGCGTCAACATCGTCTCGGCGGCGGTCGGCCGTCAGCCCGAGGAAGGCGAGCAGGACGGCGAGCCGCTGGCGGTGATGGCGATCACCACCGACGCGCCGGTGCCGCAGGAGCTGGTCGAGCGGATCGCCTCGAGTGAGGGGTTCGTCGCCGGGCGGACCGTGTCGCTGTAGCGCGACGGGCGCGTACCCCTCGCGCGCGCTGCGGGCGCCACGACCCACCGCCACCAGTCCCACCGCCACCAGGCCGCCCCGCTGTGGCTCGCTAGGCTAGACCGTCCGTACGGGTCGAGCATAGGCTTCGACCAAAGCCGTGCCTCGCGTTTTCGCTGTCGTTGTCTCGTTGCACCCTCCGCGTCTCGCAGCGCACATATCCGGAGGAAGACAATGGCAATAGGTACCGTGAAGTGGTTCAGCGACGAGAAGGGCTTCGGATTCATCACGCCCGACGACTCCGGCAAGGATCTGTTCGTCCACCACAGCGCGATCCAAGGCGACGGCTTCAAGTCGCTGTCCGAGGGCGCGAAGGTCAGCTACGACGCCGAGCAGGGCCTCAAGGGCCCGGCGGCGGCGAACGTGCAGACACTCTAGAGTCGACCGTCCCTGGCGGGAGGGCGAACGTGCGTCCTCCCGCTACGCGGATCGGTTAGGGCGGGCTGCGCCTGAGGACGTCGTGGCCTGGCCATTCGCCGTGAGAGCGCGGAGCGTCATGACGTGCTCGGGGTTGACGCCCAGGGGTTCTCCGGTCTGTAGGTCGGTCAGCCACGCGAGCTGCATCAGCGAGCCCCGTGCCGCGTCGAGGATCAGCTGCTCGACCGCTTTGACATCTCCGTCGACCTGGTGGCGCTCGCCGCCGAGCAGGGTGATCTCGGTGATCGAGCCCATCACCTCGCGAGTGGGAAGCTGGGGCGGGCGGAGGGTCCGTTGAGTCGCATGGAGCAGTTTCGACGGCTGGCCCGCAAGGTGTCGATCATTGGCCTCAGGCCCCTCGCCTCGGCGCGGGAGCGCGTCGGTGACACTCGAGCCCAATCCTGAAGTCATGGTCGCGGGATCAACGCGGTGAGCGAGGCTACTCCCCGCCAGGGAGTGGCGCAATCCGGATCGCGGGTCGGACGGCCGCGTCCGAATCGGCCGGCATCGCGGGACCGAGTGCTACTGTCGAACATGCGGGTGGTGTCGTCGCCCGTGAGGTTCTTTGCGCCGACGCAGCGAAGCTCGATCCGATCAGCCCGACCGCGCCGGCGAAGGAAGGAGACCGATGTCGAGTGATCCTGCAAGCAACGGCATCCCTCGGCGAGCGATGGTCGACGCAGGCGCACGCCGACCGCGTTCGCGTTGCCATCGCCGCGTGCGTCTCGAAGGCGAGGTGCGATGAAGGGCGCCGCCGCTACCCGCCCCGTCCCGCTCGGCCGAGCCGGCTGCGGCAGCGATGATGACAGGTGACAGCGAGGGACTGATCGCACGGATCCGCCAGATCCGTCGTGCGGTCGCAGCCCGCGATCGACCGAGCAGCGGCGCGGCCGATCCGCAGGCGGGTCGCCTCCAGGCGATAGAGGCACGGGTCGAGCACCTCGAGCAGGTGCTCGAGGGGCTGCAGGACTCGGTGCACCGGGAATCGGAGCGGCACGCCAAATTGATCGCAGATCTCCAAGCCCAGGTCCAGCCCGGCGCGATGGGCGCAGCGATCGCGGAAGACGTCCGCGATCGCGGGCTCTGATCTCTGATCGTACAGTGAGCAAGTTCTTCATCCCTGGAACCGGCGAGGACTGCCAGCTCGCCGAATGCGCGTACGCCGACATGCGAGCGGCGCTCGAGCTCGAGCTCGGAACTTGGCCGAACGGCCGGCGAATCGCGAAGCTGTGGACGCGGCGCGGGAGCACTGATTGCGTCACCGAGGTCGGGGCACCGGACCCGCTGCGCGGCGGTACCGTGCTGGCGATCTTCGACATGGGCCAGCAGCGGCCGTTCGTCGTGTGGTGGCGGCCGGACGGTGGCGCGTCGACGGGTGTCCGGGAGATCCTCAGTCATCATGCGTACTCGGTTGTGGAGTTCGACGCGTGAGAGCTCCAGCAGCGAGCTCGTGCTGACGCGGGCGGCGACGCGCTACTACCGGTGGGTGCTGGTCCTCGCTGCTTCTGGCACCCAGGGCCGCTGGCTCCGGTCAGTCTGGCCAGACGGCGGCGCGTTCGATCCGCTCGAGCGTCTCGTCCGTGCGGCGGTCGGCGATCATCGCCTCCATCGCCTGGATCACGGTTGGCGCCCAGACGCGGCGCACGATCACCGGCTCGCCGCTGTCCTCGTCGAGCTCGGCCCAGTCGAGCGCGACTCGCGCTCGCTCGCCCGGCGGGGGCGCGTCTCCCGGCAGCTCGTCGGCCGGGTCGAACAACGTCACGTGCGCGCGCCACCCGTGCGGGCAGAGCTCGCTCATCGTCGCCCGCAGCCTGGCTTCGATCACCGCCGTCTCGCTCGCCCCAGCCGCCGGCCTCCGCCGGCGATGGTGGAGCCAGCGCAACCCCGTTATCGCGAGCGTCAGCACGATCGCGCCGACCACCGGGACCGCGATCATCAGCGCGATCGCCCCCAGCGTCGGTTCAAGCACGGCCGCATGGTGCCAGGACAGCAGCGCTGTCGCTCCGCCCGTGCTCACGAGGCCAGCTGACGTTCCCACGTCGAATCGCAACTTAGCGCGTAGCGATCGCGCGTCAAGCCCCGGATCCGCTGGCGACGGATGGACGGTTGACGCTCGTCGACGTGGGTCGCTACTGTTCAGCGCGATGGCGCTCCGCCTCTCCTCGCTTCTCCTGCTCCTCCCCCTCCGGGGGGAATGAGCGTCGGCGGCCGCAAGTAGCCGCGAAACCAGCACCGAGAAGCCGCAGGATCGAGACCCAGAAGAGGAGTGACATGAGCCAGCCGGACCCCAACCGAGTAGTGATCTTCGACACGACGCTGCGCGACGGCGAGCAGTCGCCCGGCATCTCGCTGAACACGCAGGAGAAGCTGGAGATCGCCCAGCAGCTCGCCCGGCTCGGCGTGGACGTGATCGAGGCGGGGTTCCCGATCACTTCGCCGGGTGACTTCGAGGCGGTCCAGACGATCGCGCGCACGGTCGAGGGACCGACGATCTGCGCGCTGGCGCGGACCGCGGCGGGCGACATCGAGCGGGCCTACGAGGCCGTGCGCGACGCGGCCGGGACGGCTGGAGCAGACGGGGCGGGCGGGGCTCGCATCCATGTGTTCATCGCGACCAGCGACCTGCACATCCGCCACAAGCTGCAGACGACCCGCGAGGACGTGCTCGGCCAGGCGCGGGCGGCGGTCGCGCACGCCCGCGAGCTGGTCGACGACGTGGAGTTCTCGCCCGAGGATGGCTTCCGCTCCGATCGCGAGTACATGGCCGAGGTGATCGCCGCCGCCGTGGAGGAGGGTGCCACCACGATCAACGTCCCCGACACGGTCGGCTACGCGACGCCCGAGGAGTACGCGGCGATGTTCACCGAGCTGTACGAGCTCGTGCCGGCGCTGCGCGATGTGGTCGTCTCGGTCCACTGTCACGACGATCTCGGCCTCGCTGTGGCCAACTCGCTCGCCGGCCTGCGGGCCGGCTGCCGGCAGGTCGAGTGCGCGATCAACGGAATTGGCGAACGCGCCGGGAACGCCAGTCTCGAGGAGATCGTGATGGTGCTGCAGACGCGGTCCGCCTACCTGGGACTGAGCAGCGGCGTGAACTCGCGGGAGATCTCCAGGACCTCGCGGCTGGTGTCGCGGCTGACCGGGTACCCGGTACAGCCGAACAAGGCGATCGTCGGCCGCAACGCGTTCGCGCACGAAGCCGGGATCCACCAAGACGGGGTGCTCAAGGAGCGCACCACGTACGAGATCATGGACGCCACCAGCGTCGGGCTCGACGCCAACTCGATCGTGCTGGGCAAGCACTCGGGCCGGCACGCGCTGCAGCAAGCCCTGGCCGGGCTGGGCTTCCAGGTGTCGGGCCAGAACCTCAACCTGGCGTTCAAGCGCTTCAAGGAGCTGGCGGACAAGAAGAAGCAGGTGACCCTGATGGACCTCGAGGCACTGGTCACCGACGAGCTGCGCGATGTGACCGCGGTCGGCTATGCGCTCGAGTGGTTCGACGTCGAGGCCTCCTCACGCCGGCCACCGCACGCACGCGTCGGCATCCGCACGCCGGACGGGAAGGAGCTGCAGGGAGCGTTCACCGGCGACGGGCCCGTGGACGCGATCTTCCGCGCTGTCAATGCCGCCGTCGGCGCCGACGCGAGGCTCCGCGAGTTCAGGGTCGATGCCGTCACCGGCGGTCAGGACGCGCTCGGCGAGACCTCTGTTGTGCTCGAGGTCGACGGCGTTAGCGGCTCCGGCCAGGGCGTGTCCACGGACATCCTCGAGGCGGCCGGGCGGGCGTACGTCCGGGCACTGTCCAATGCGCTGCAGCGACGACGCCTTGCCGACGAGGGTGATGAGGGCGGTGCGGCCGGGGTGGCTGCTGCGACCGGCGAGGGCGGTGTGGCCGGGGTGGCTGCTGCGACCGGCGAGGGCGGTGCGGCCGGGGTGGCTGCTGCGACCGGCGAGGACGGCGCGGCCGGGGTGGCAGGCTGACCGGCCCGTTTGGTTGGCCTCAATCGCTCGACCATAAGTCGCGGACCCCCAGCACGCGGATGGGGTGGGCGAAGTCTTGGTCGCCGACGGGCACGTTTCGCGCCGACCCCCCAACGATGCGGGGGTCGGCGAAGTTGTGGTCGCCTGCACTCCGCGGGCCCCAAGGAGAAGGCGCGCCGGTCACGGCGGGCTCGCCAGACCCGAGTTGGCGCGCCGAGCCGGCACCGAGCCGTGCAGAACCGAGTCGGCGCAACGAGCTCACCCCGGACGCGCAGAACGGAGTCAGCGCGCCGAGCCGGTGGCCAGCCGCCGCCCCTGCCGGTAGCCGGCCGCCAGCACCCGCTCGGCCGGCTCCGACGACATCGGGTCAGCGTTCATCTCGTCGGCCGAGTCGGCGTCCGGTGACACCGTCTCGACCGTCGCCCCCCGGCGGCGGAGGCTCCCGACCTCGATCGCCGTCAGCGCCCGCGAGGCAATCCGGGCGGCGGCGAGTGCGCGGCCAGGACCGCTGGTGGCGGCAGAACCGCCGCCGGAACTGCCGCTGGCGGCGACCCTACGGACGGGGCCGGCGGTGGCGGCCGGACCGTCGTCGGAACTGCCGCTGGCGGCGACCCTACGGACGGGGCCGCCGGTGGCGGCCCGACCGCCGCCGGAACCGCTGGCGAAGCCGCCGCCGAGACCCGCGATCGGGTTCAGGCACAACACCTGCGAGCCGCGACCGGCCGGAGCGGCGTCGAGGTTGGTGGGGCTCCAGACGGCGCCGTCGACGTACTCCTGACCACCGATCCGAACCGGCTCGAACAACCACGGCACCGCGCACGAGGCGACCACGGCAGCGCCGACCGCGGCCGCCGGGCTGCTGGGCCGGCCGAACACCACCCGGCGACCGTTCGAGCGCTTGACGGCGGCGACCCGCAGGCGGCCGTCGAAGCGGGCGCCACTGCGCTCGACCTCGTCACGGAGATCGTCGAGCGAGCCGGAGCCGCGGCCGATCGCCCGCAGCGCCAGCGAGCGCCCGAGCGCTCCGCTGGGAGTCCAGGCTGCCAGCCACAGCGAGGCCAGCGGCGTCGCCCAGGCCAGGGCCCAGTCGCCGGCGGCGCTCGTCAGCTGGCGTAAGCCGGGAGTGGGGGTGGTGCGCAGGCGGGCGCCCTCGCCGGCGTGCTCGGGCGTCTCCGTCGGGAGTGGCGCAGCCGCGCCGGCCGGCCGGCGCGGGGACTGGCCGGCGACGAGCCGCGCCGCGACGATCGCGCCCGCCGAGGTACCGACGAGGTACTCGCAGCGGCGCAGGTCGAGCTCGGCGCCGTCCTCCAGCCCCGCGAGCACCCCGGTGAGCCAGGCCTCGCCGAGCACGAAGCCGCCTCCGAGCACCAGCACATCCGGGCGCGAGCGCATGGCCGGAGGCTAGAGGAGTGATTCACGAAGGGTTGGGCAGGGGGTGATGCGCATGATGCGGCTCTACGCAGCATCAAGTGCATCAGGGTCACCGATCAGGGGTGGGCAGCCAGTTGGCGAACTGAGTCACACCGGGCTGTGAAGCGGTTGATCCTCAAGTTACTCGCGAGAGCTGCCGATCCGAGGGGCATGGGTCCAGGAGGAGGCAGCTCGAGGATCGTCGCCCGCGTCGCCGGTGTGCTTGCCGTGCTCGGGATGACGCTGGCGTTCGCGGCTCCGGCCGCCGCCCACCGCCGTCACTTCCCGGTTCCCCGCTGCCGGTGGGTGTCCGCGTCGATGATCGATCACAGCTTCGGCCTCCAGGTGAACGCCGAGAAGGGCTCCTGGCAGACGCTGATCGCACCCGTGCTGAGCTGCGGCTTCGTCGAGCAGCAGCCGCAGCTCCAGGAGGCGGGAGAGCCGATCGTCTTGGTCCAGTTCCGCGAGATGCAGCGCTTCAGGCCGGGGAGCGCCGACGTGTTCGTGCCGCATCTCGGCAGCTGCGTGAAACGCATGTCGTGCCCACGGCCGCACGAGCCGGCCTGGCTGTACGTGGAGCCGGACGGCGCCACGCCTTACTCCTCGGCCACCGTGCTGGCAGTCCAGGACGGGCTGAACGCGATCGTGATCGAAGTCGTCAACCCGTTCGGGCCGCTCCCGGTCAGCAACGAGACCGCCGCCGTGGAGCATCTGGCACGCGAGCTGTTGCCACGCTTCCGTTGGAAGTGATGACGTACGAACGTACGTGATAACGTACGCGGTCATCACGGAGACGACAACTGCCACACCCACCACCCGCGCTGCTGAAGCGCTCGGCTCCCGCGTTCACCTGCTGCGCGAGGCGATGGACCTGTCGCTCCGCGACCTCGCCGAACGCTCCGGCGTGAGCGCACCGATGCTCGGCCAGGTCGAGCGCGGCGAGACCTCGCCGACGCTGCAGGTGGCGGCGCGGATCGCCAGCGGCCTCGAGCTGCGGCTGTCACAGCTGCTGCGGCTCGACGAGGATGGCGCTGTCAGCGTCGTGCGCGCCACCGACCGCCGCCACGGCCCTACCGGCGACGGCGGCCACCGCTACGAGATCCTGACACCACCGCTGCCCGGCCAGCGTGCCGAGCTCTCCCGCCACATGCTCGCCCCCGGCGCCCGCACCGGCGGCCCAGGCGACCCGCCGATGCACGAGCCCGGCAGCCGCGAGACCGCGCTCGTCGAGGCCGGCGCGGTGACGCTCGTGTGCGACGACCATGTCTATGAGCTGTCCGCCGGCGACTGCGTCACGTTCGACGCCGACCTCAACCACCACTTCGAGAACCCGAACGGCGACGAGGCCGTGCTGCTCGCAATCGTCAGCGCCGGCCTGCGAAGGAGCTGAGACGAGACGATGCCCGCCGAGACGACCCCCAAGAACCTGTTCGACAAGATCTGGGAGCGCCACGAGGTCGCGCCTGGGCTGCTGTACATCGACCTGCACCTGGTCCACGAGGTCACGAGCCCGCAGGCGTTCGACGGCCTCCGGCTGAACGGCCGCCACGTCCGGCGGCCGGACCGCACGCTGGCCACCGCCGACCACAACGTGCCCACCGACGGCACGCCGGTCGCCGCCCGTATCCGTGACGAGCTCTCCCGCGTGCAGGTCGAGACGCTCGAGCGCAACTGCGCCGAGTTCGGGATCCCGCTGTACTCGCTGGGCTCGGAGCACCAGGGGATCGTGCACGTGATCGGCCCGGAGCTGGGCGTCACCCAGCCGGGGATGACGATCGTCTGCGGCGACAGCCACACCGCCACGCACGGCGCCTTTGGAGCGCTCGCGTTCGGGATCGGCACGAGCGAGGTGGAGCACGTGCTCGCCACCCAGTGCATGGTCCAGACGAAGCCGAAGTCGATGCTGATCAGCTACCACGGTGAGCCCGGGTTCGGGATCACCGCCAAGGACCTGATCCTCGCGACGATCGGCCAGATCGGGGTCGACGGCGCCGTCGGTCACGCGGTCGAGTACGCCGGCCCGGCGATCGCGTCGCTGTCGATGGAGGGACGGATGACCGTGTGCAACATGACGATCGAGGGGGGCGGGCGCGCCGGCATGATCGCGCCCGACGAGACCACCTTCGAGTACCTGATCGGCCGCCCGGGCTCCCCCGAAGCGGTGCCCGCCGAGTGGCGCGAGCTGAACACCGATGCTGGCGCCAGCTTCGACCGCGAGGTGACGATCGACGCTGCCGCGATCAGCCCGATGGTCACCTGGGGAACGACGCCCGGGATGGTCGCGCCGGTCTCCGAAGCCGTTCCCGAGCCCGCCACCGAGCATGACCAGCGCGCGCTCGAGTACATGGATCTCCGGCCCGGGACGCCGATCGAGGCGATCCACCTCGACCGCGTGTTCATCGGCTCCTGCACGAACTCGCGGATCGGCGATCTGC
>JASHQV010000468.1 GCA_030038955.1 Solirubrobacteraceae bacterium | reverse complement strand
TCTGGCGCGGGCGACGGGGCACCCGCGAGCTGCTCGAGCTGGGAACGTCGGACGGCTACTCGACGCTGTGGCTGGCCGATGCCGTACGCCACCGGCGGTCGGGCCAGCTAATCGACCGACTTGATCGCCGCCTCGAGCTCGCCCCAGCTGCTTGGGAGTCCGACGATCGGCTTGGCCTGGCCGTTGGGCCCGGAGGCCACGATCGTCGGGGTCGATGGCTGGCCGCCGTCGATCGCAGTGCCCGCCGTGTTGTCCGAGCTGACCTCGTTCTTGATGCTGCTCAGCTTGCGGTCGGCCATCCACTTGCTGAAGTTCAGGCCGGGTACCTGCCGGGCCAGCCCCTCGAGATAGCGCTCGGTGACGTAGCCGGTGTCCTCTGCGCCCTGCTCGTTGTAGAACAGCTCGATGTAGTACCAAGCCTTGTCCTGCAGGCCGGCCGCTTCGGCGGCCGCCTGCTGAAGGGCAAAGGCATTCGGGTTGGGGTTGCCGGAGGAGGCGGTCTCGAGCGACCTGTAGACGAGCTTGGCTTTGCCCGTACGGACAAGGTTGTCGATCACGTCATTCTCCAAACCGGAGCCGGACTCTCCCTCCGCGTTGGTGACGCTCGGGGCGATTGCGAACACGTCGCACACGGAGCACTCCAGATCGCCATACTCGGTGACGGTGATGGGGGCGTTGGGCTTCCCAAGCGTGTTCCCGGACTGCGGGATTCCCGCGAGCAAGCTGTCCACGCGTGCCGACGCGGCCTTGGCGCCCGCGCTCTGCGGCTTGATTGCGCTGGTGCTGCCGCCGCCGCTCGAGATCGCGATCGCCACGACCACAACCACGATGGCGAGCACGACCACTCCCCCGAGCATCCGTACACGACGCGTTCGCTGGGCGCGGGCGGCTGCAGCCCGCTCCTTGGCTAGGCGCTGCTGCCGAGCCCGCTCCTTCTGCTCTTTCCGTGATGCCACTGTGCTTCGTTGGCCGTGTCGCCGAAAGGGACGAGATGGTCGCCCGAGACGCAACGATAGCCGTCGGGCAACCAGCGGGATCGCACGCCTCCAGGATTCGAGCGATGGAGCTAGCCGGGTTCGAACCGGGCACCTCATGGGCGCGATCCAGCGCCGGGGGTGCGTGCGCGGCGTTGACGGGCGCCGGGTAGCCCGTAGTCACTGGCTATCCGCCTGAATGCCGGCCCCTCGTGAGGCCGTTGCGCAGGAACTCATGCACCCGTTTGGTACCCGCGCGTTGGCAGATATTGGTTGTCGGCGGTTTCTTGATCTGATTGTGTGGGTGATCCATCTTGGGGAGTAACCGCGGAGGCAACGCTTGAACGACGGTCACGTCTTCCAAACTCCCCACACGAGTCGACCCGGTAAGCGATCGGGATGAGAGCTTGAGGACGGATGGGGGACCGCGTGGACCTGCGCTCACGCAGCCGCCAACGCCTCTTGGGGCAGACATGGAAGCCGCTCGATGATCGGCGAGACTTACGTCTATCCATGAGATCAGCCGGCGCGCTGCTGTTCAAGCGGTCGGATACGTATAATAGTGACTCGTGGCTTTATCGATCAAGTCCACATGACTAACTGGCTGAATGGTCGAGAGGAGGATAAGTTGAGCGGACGGCTCGAGGGACGCAGCGTGGTCGTCACCGGGGTCGCCTCCGGACTCGGACGCGAGATCGCTCGCGAGATGGCACGCGAAGGTGCGCACGTGCTCGGATGCGACGTCAACGATGAGGGCGGGGCCGCCACTATGGAGGAGGTTGGCCACTACCGTCATACCGACGTCTCTCGAGAGCGAGAGGTCGAAGAGCTCATCGCCGAGGCCGTAACGCGGTTCGGGCGACTCGACGTGATGGTTAACAATGCAGCGATACAGATCGAGGAGGAGCTGGTCGCCACCACTGAAGCGCAGCTCGACCGAATCCTCGGAGTCAATCTGAAGGGAGTGTTCTTCGGGTGCAAGCACGCGGTGTTGAAGATGCGACCAGTAGGTGGCGGCGCAATCGTCAACATCGCCTCGATCCTCGGGCTCGTCGGCGATGGAGTGCTGGCCGCGTACTGTGCCGCGAAGGGCGGGGTGCTCGGGGTCACGCGCGCGACCGCCGTCCGCTACGGCCCAGAGGGGATCCGGTGTAACGCGGTCTGCCCGGGAGACATCGACACACCACTCGTAGAGGCTTACTTCGCCACCGGCGAAGACCCCGCGGCGCTCCGAGCGGAGGTAGAGCGGGAGTATCCGCTGCGGCGGATCGCTCAGCCCCGCGAGATCGCGCGGGCGGTCGTGTTCCTGGCGTCCGAGGACGCATCGTTCATGACCGGCCAGCCGCTGGTCGTCGATGGCGGCCTGCTCGCCGACTGCTATTGATGACCTGCCGCTTCGACCCCCATTGGCGCTACCACAGCCTTGAGTGCTTGCGGATCGAGAACGAGCACGTAGCGGTGGATGTTTTGCCGGAGATGGGCGCCAAGATCTATCACCTAATCGACAAGGGCCGCGACCAGGACATCCTCTGGCACTCGCCGCGGATTGCCCCTCACGCGGTGGCGCTCCACGCCAACTTCGACGACCACTGGTCCGGCGGCTGGGACGAGGCGTTCCCGGGCGGCGCGCCATCCCAGAATCGCTATGGGGACGATCTGCCATACATGGGCGAACTATGGACGCAGCGCGCCGAGTGGCGGCTCGAGCAATGCAACAACGCCGAGGTGACAGTGGCCTTCACCGTCACGACGCCAATCACTCCCGCGCGGTGGGAACGACGGCTGACCATCCTAGCCGGCTCTCCGACAGTGCAGCTGTCCTACCGCATAGAGAACCTCGGCCAGCGGCCATTTGACTTCAACTGGGGGCTGCACCCTGCGCAGGCGATCTCACCTGCACACCGATTCGACGTCCCAGCTCGGGTTGCCGAGGTCGACGAGCACGGGGGCGGGATCCTCGGTCACAAGGGGGAGCGCTACGAATGGCCGCACTTGGGGGAGCTCGACGTCCGGCGCGCGCTCGGCGCAGAGGCCGACGATTTCGCGCTGCACTATCTGACCGGACTTGAGGCAGGCTGGGTCGCCTGCACCGACACCGAGAGTGGCCGCGGGTTCGGCCTCACGTTCGACCCTTCGGTGTTCACGACGGTCTGGCTGTGGATGGTGTACGGCGGATGGCGCGGCTACTATCATGCGATCGTCGAGCCATGGACCGGCTATCCGAGTGCCCTGGCGGAGGCCGTATCCGCCGGACGCGCACGGATCCTGGACCCGGGCACGACACTCCAGACCGACGTGGCGGCCGTCGTCTACGGTGGCGTGCGTTCGGTCTCCCGGCTCGAGGCTGATGGGTCAGTCAGTCCCTGACAAGGAGACACCATGTCGGTCGAGCAGGTAGGACGTCCCATACGCACGGTGATCGAGGAGTGGACGGGCGAGTACGTGCTGACGCCGACCAACAGCGCCTTCGCCGGTGCCGAGCTCGACCAGCTGGTCCAGGCATCACTCGGGAGTCGAGCGCTCAAAGCGGTCGACCCCGGGTTGCGCGGCGCGCAGCTTCACCATCCCGGCCGTCTGGGCAGATCCGCGAACCGGGCTGGGTGAGATGCCATCCGTGCCGGTGGAGATCGCCGTCGCTCCCGGCGCCGGCCTCGCCGAAGGCCCGGTGTGGGATGATGTAAATGGCAGGTTGGTGTGGGTTGACGTCGTCGGGCGGGCCGTCCACTTTTATGATCCCGCCATCGGGGTCGACACGTTCATCGAGCTTGACGAGATGCCGGGTGTGGCACTTCCCTGCGTCAGCGGAGGGTTGGTGCTGGCGATCGGCAGTGGCTTTGCCCTACTGCACCCGGACGGCCGGCTGGAGCGGATCCTCGAGATCCCCCAGGGGCCGCAACCGACTCGCATGAATGATGGGAACTGCGACGCGGCCGGACGGCTGTGGGCAGGAACGATCACGACCCGCGACGCGGCCAACGCTGGCGCCCTCTACCGGCTCGACCCCGATCTTGCGGTAACCGTCGTCATCAAGCCGGTTTCGGAGTCCAATGGGATCGACTGGAGCCCTGACGACCGACTGATGTACTACGTCGACAGCCGGGAACGGCGCGTCGATATGTTCGACTTTGATGTCGACACCGGTGCGGTCGTCAACCGCCGGCCCTTCGTGGCGATCGACGACGGCGACGTGCTGCCGGACGGCCTCACGGTCGATGCGGAGGGCTGCGTGTGGGTGGCGTGTTGGAACGGAGCCGCCGTCCGCCGGTTCACTCCAAAGGGCCTCGTGGACCGGGTGATCGACTTCCCGACTAGGGAGATCACGAGCTGCACCTTCGGCGGTGATGACCTGGCCGACTTATACGTGACATCTGCGCGCGACGGGCTGACACCCGCGCAACTGAGCCGGGAGCCCGAGGCAGGAGCAGTGTTCGTCTGCAGTCCCGGCGTGACCGGCAGGTCCCAGCGGCCGTTCCACCGCTGATGGCCGCACGGCGGCTAAGCCCATCATCAGCCCGCGGGCTGGAGCCCCTCCAGCACCGCCGGGATCGGATCCAGTCCAGCGCCTGCCACGACCGGTAGACGAAGCCGGCCAGCGACCGGTCGGATTGGGGTTTGCAGCAGAGGCGCCCACGCGAGATCGGAAAACTCCACGTGCCTGGCGATCCCAAACGCGGCGGCAACGTGGGCATTGAGTTCGCCGAACGAGTTACCCACGCTCAGTGGCAGGTCGCGCTCGCGCGCATGCAGGGCACAGGCAAGAGCGAAGTCGATACTGTCCGAACTTGTCCGCAGGCAGCTCACAGGAACCTCCGCGGTGAACCTCCGCACCTCATCGATTGTGTTGATGTAGTCGTGAGCCACGATCGGAACATCCGTCAGCTCCACGAGCTCCCGGAATCCCGCCCAGTCAGAGCGAGGAAGCGGATCCTCGATGTAGGAGGGCCGGACGCCTCGTCTCGTCAGTGTTTCGAGTACGGCCGCCGCCCTGGTAGTGGTCCACTTCTCGTTGGCATCGGCGCTGATCTGCACGTCGTCTCCGACTGCTCGCCGGATGGTCAGTAGGCGCTGAACGTCACGTTCCACATCGTCGGCGCCGATCTTCACCTTCACCAGCCGGAAGCCGCTGGCGACATGCGCTCGCGCGCGCGCGATCGCCTGCTCGTCGGACAGTGGGTAGTCGAGCAGGCTCGCGTACGACGGGACCTCAGGTCGGGAGGTATCGCCGTAGTCGGTCGCGAGCAGTCGCCAGAGCGGCAAGTTGCGCGCTCCGGCCCAGAGGTCCCACAGTGCGTTCCGGACAGCACCATCAAAATACTCATAGGTCGACGCAACCGGCGGGGGCTCCGTGACGACCTCTGGGCTCGCTCCGCGCAGCACCGGCCACCAATGTGTCTCGAATGCCGCCGCGAGATCCGCCTCACCGGCGGTGGGTCCTAGGAACCAAGCTGCTCTCTCGAACACGGGGTCGCGTGCAATCGTCGCGTATCCCCACCCATCCCGGCCTGCGGCGTCGCTCAGCTGGACCACGACGACGTTGAACGAGTCATATCGGCATCCGTTGTCGCCGATCGTCCGCCCCGACGACATGACGACCGATCGCACCCGGAAGTCGGTGATCCGTCTCTCCGATGCGATCGGGTCAGGCATGCCCAGCGGCTCCCGCATCGAGCTCGCGCACGGCGCCGAGCACCTCTCCGAGCCGCCGCAGGATTTCCTCGCTGGGCAGACCGGCGACGAGTCCACGCCGCAGCGTCTCGCCTCCGGTGCGCTGAAACGCCGGCCACCACGTTTCGCGCGGCCGCACCCACGCCGCGTCGATCGTCGCCCGGGTCCGGTCGTAGAAGCCGCGGCTGGCACGGTTCAGCACCGGATCCTCCCACGCGGACCTGTGCGCCGGCTGACCTCCGGCGGAGGCGATCAGACCCCGCTGGACCGAACCCGAGCATGTCCAGAGCACAAAGGCAACCGCCGCCTCGATGGCGGCTGACTCGGCGGAGACCGCCAGTCCGACCCCGCCGAGCGTCGAGCCGCGCGGACCCCATCCGCTCGACGGGATGTCGCAGAAGTCACAGCTCGTGCCTGCCTCGATCGGCAGCGCGTACGTGACATAGCCGTAGACGAGCGGGATGTAGGCCAGGCGATCGCCACAGGTCAGCGCTCGGAGGACGGCGGGCGGCTCGGCATCGGCGAACTCCCGGCCGCCGCTGTCTGCACACGCCTGCATCAGCTCCACCGCACGCCTGGCCTCGTCGGATACGAGCCAGCGGTCGAGATTCGTCGGCGGCAGCCCGGCGTTGACACAGAGCGTGCAGAGGGTCGTGATCGCCTGCGCGGACTGGAGCGCAAGGGCCACAGAGCCCGGCTGGCGCACGATCAGCTCCAAGACGTCGTCCCAGGTTGCCGGTGGCGGACAGGGGAGCCGATCAGCGCGGAACGCAGACACCTGACAGGCGGCATCGACCGGAAGCGCCCACTGCCGCCCCGCGTACCGATACGACGTGAAGCTCGGCCCGATGAATTCGTCGGCGAGCCGTTCGAGCGCCGGAGTGTCGAGATGCTCGTCGAGTGCGACCAGGATCCCGGCGTCGGCGCACTCTGGGATGAGCGGATGATCGATAGTGAGGATGTCGTAGCGCCCCCCAAGATCCTCAAGTGGCTCATCGCCGAATCTCGCCAGCGATCTCGTCTCCCAGCTGATCTCGACCCCAGTCGTCGCCTTCCACGACGCGCCGGCGGCTTGCATCGGATCGAGGCAGCGAGGGTGATCCCAGCACAGTCCGATGAGATGCCGACTCATCCAGCCGACCGCCGCACGACGGGATTGCTCACTTCCCGATCCCGGCCAGAATGCCGCGCTGGAGGTGTCGCTGGCCGACCAGGAAGACGATGAGCATCGGCACGAGTGCGATCACGACGGCTGCCGCGTTCGCCGGAAGGTCGCTGTTGAAGCGGTTGGTGAGGAGGGCCGTCGCAGGAATCAGGGTCCGGTGCGCAACATCCTGGATCAGAACAACCGCCATCAGCAGATCGCTCCAGGACCACACGAACGCCAGCACCGCGAGCGTCGCCAGCACAGGTCGCAGCAGTGGCACGACGAGCCACCGAAATGTCTGCCAGGTCGAGGCTCCATCCACTTGGGCCGAGTCGAGAATCTCGCGTGGAATGCCGCGTCGCAGGTTGGCCTGGACAAGATACAGGCCGAAGCTGCTGTTCCAGGCGGCATAGACACAGCCGAGCACGATCAGGTTGTTTGCGAGGCCTGCGTCGGACACAAGGACGTACAGGGGAATGATGAACACAGGCGGAGGCAGCGCCATCGTGCCCACCAGTACGACTCGAACGACCCTGGCCGCTCGTCCGCGATGCAGGTGAAACCAGAACGCCCCAGCCGACGAGGCTCCAACCGTCAGAACTACCCCGACACCGACCGCGAGAAGCGAATGCAGAAGGGCTGGGCCTAGGCTCGCGGCGGTCCAAGCCGAGGTGAAGTTGGAGAACGTGACCGTGTGCGGGACGCCACTTGGATTGGCGACGAACTCCTGCTCAGGTTTGATCGCGGTCGCGATGAGAAAGGCGAAGGGGTACAAGATGGGCAACGTGCACACGATCGCGAGGATCGAGTGGCTCAGGCTTACCTGGGCTCTACTCATCGAGCTCGCCCCCACCGGCACGCGACAGGACGAGCCATCCGACGACGAGCACGAGGCCAACCAGCAGCAGCATCACGACCATCTCGGCTGCGGCCAGTCCGAAGTA
>JASHQV010000467.1 GCA_030038955.1 Solirubrobacteraceae bacterium | reverse complement strand
ACGACCGACGAGCAGGGCAACGAGGAGCCGATCGAGGCCGGGATGCTGTCCAAGCAGATCGAGAAGGCGCAGCGGAAGGTCGAGGAGCAGCACTTCCTGATGCGCAAGCACACGCTCGAGTACGACGACGTGCTCAACCAGCAGCGCGAGGTGATCTACACCTACCGCGACGAGGTGCTTGAGGGCCGCGACATGGGCGATGTCGCGCGCGAGGAGACCGTCAACCTGCTCGAGCGGCTGGTCGCGGAGTACACGGCCGGCGACTACGTCGAGGACTGGGATGTGGGCGGCCTGCTGGCGCGCGTGCAGGAGATCTTCACGCCCAGCGCCGAGCTGCTGGCGGTCGACCCGGACCGGGTCGACCGCGAGGAGCTGACCGCGAGCCTCCGCGAGGAGGCGCTGGCCCAGTACGACCGGCGCGAGCAGGAGCTGGGCGAGGAGCTGATGCGGGCGCTCGAGCGCTTCCTGCTGCTGCAGATCATCGATCAGCGCTGGCGCGAGCACCTGTACGACATGGACTACCTGCAGCAGGGGATCCACCTGCGCTCGGCGGCCCAGATGGATCCGCTCGTCGCCTACAAGAACGAGGCGTTCGACCTGTTCGGGGATCTGATGAACACGATCTGGGGCGACTTTGCGCGGATGATCTTCCACGTCGAGGTGACGGTCGAGGAGGGGCCGGGCGTGGCGGCTCCCGGGGCGGCGGGCGCGGGTAGTGCCGGCGCGGGTAGTGCCGGCGCTCGTGGCGCCGGCGCGGGTGCAGCGGCGCCGGGATTGCCCAGGCGACGGCCGAGCGCGGCCTCCAGCTCGGCCACGGGCGGGGGTCGGGTGAGCTACTCGGGCGGGTCTTCGGTGCCGGGCGGCGCCCAGGCGATGGCCGCGGCGGCGGCCGCGGGGCCGGAGCTGGGCACGGCTGAGGACGGCGACGGGCTGCTGCCCGCGGTCGAGCAGCATCGCAGCGAGGGCGAGCCGGGGCGCAACGAGCCGTGCTGGTGCGGAAGCGGCAAGAAGTACAAGAAATGCCATGGGGCTTGAGTCCCATGGCATTGGCTAAGCGAGGCTGGAGGTCGAGCGTCGCCAGGGACCTGTGGATGAAAATGAGGCTATAGGCTCATTTTCATCCATCGATCGCGACTCGCGGCGCTGCTACGCTCCGCACCGCATGACGACCGCACCCCCAGAGCCGTTCCCGCAGCGACTCGCGTCGATCCGCGAGCAGCTCCAGCTGCTAGCGGACTATCTTTGACCCCGCTGCCTTGACTGAGCGCATCGCCGCGCTCGAGACCGAGATGGGGGAGCCGGGCTTCTGGGAGCGCCAGGACCGCGCGGCTCAGGTCAGCGCCGAGCATTCGCGCACGTCGCGGCGGCTGGAGATGTTCCGCTCGCTCGAGCGCGACGTCGACGACCTGGAGCCGCTGGCCGAGCTGGCCGAGGAGGACCCGGAGATCGTCACCGAGCTTGGCGAGCAGATCGAGAGCGTCGAGGGGCGCCTGCGCACGCTCGAGGAGCAGCGGCTGTTCTCCGGACGCTACGACGCCGGCGACGCGCTGGTCACGGTCAACGCCGGCGCCGGCGGCACCGACGCCCAGGACTGGGCTGAGATGGTCCTGCGGATGGAGATGCGTTGGGCCGAGAAGCGGGGGTTCGAGGTCGAGCTGCTGGAGGTCTCACCGGGGGAGGAGGCGGGCATCAAGTCGGCCACCTTCCGGGTGCGCGGCGAGAACGCCTACGGCCTGTACGGCAGCGAGAAGGGCGTGCACCGGCTCGTCCGCCTGTCGCCGTTCGACGCCGCCCACCGGCGCCAGACGAGCTTTGCGGGGGTGGAGGTGGCGCCGGTCGTCGAGGAGGCGGGCGAAGTGGAGATCGATGACGACGACCTTCAGATCGACACCTACCGGGCGAGCGGCGCCGGCGGCCAGCACGTCAACAAGACCGACACGGCGGTGCGGATCACGCACAGGCCGACGGGGATCGTCGTGCAGTGCCAGAACGAGCGCTCACAGTCCTCGAACAAGGCGGAGGCGATGACGATGCTGCGCTCGAAGCTGGTGGAGCTGCGGGAGCGTGAGCGCCGCGAGGAGATCGCTCGGGCGAAGGGCGAGGCCCTCGACGTCAACTTCGGCTCGCAGATCCGCTCCTACGTGCTGCACCCGTACTCGATGGTCAAGGACCACCGCACCGACTTCGAGATGGGCGACACGAGCCGCGTGCTCGACGGCGATCTCGACGGCTTCGTCCACGCGTACCTGCACCGCATGGCCAATGCTGGATGAGGGCGAGATCCAGGGCACGCCCGACGGGGGGCTCGAGCGCACGCCCGGCGATGCTGTCGGTGAACGGCTCGGGCGCGCGCCCGGCGATGCTGTCGATGAACGGCTCGAGCGCACGCCTGGCGGCGCTGTCGATGAACGGCTCGAGCGTGCGCCCGGCGGCGCCGTCCGGCGCGAGCCCAGTCGGCAGCCGACGGCGCCCTATCTGGAGGCGGTCAGCGCCTACGGCTTTCGCGGCTCGACGCGCTTCCATGTGCCGGGCCACAAGGGCGGCGGCGGCGCCGACCCAGGCCTGTTCGCCGCGCTCGGCGAGCGGGCGCTGTTGCTCGACCTTCCCCAGGACATCGAGGGCGTTGACGTCGGCCCCTCGCCGACGCCGTTCGAGCGCGCCGAGCAGCTCGCCGCCGAGGCATACGCGGCGAGCCATGCCTGGTTCCTGACCAACGGCGCCACCCAGGGCAACCACGCCCTGTGCCTGGCGCTTGCGCCGCTGGGCACGCGGATCCTGCTGCAGCGCAACTCGCACGCCAGCCTGATCGACGGGCTGGTGCTGTCCGGCGGCCTGCCGACGTTCGTGTTGCCCGAGTACGACGACGAGCTGGGGATGGCGCACGGCGTCACGCCCGAGGCGCTGGAGCAGGCGCTGGCTCGGGCCGATGGCGAGCTACCGCAGGCCCGTGCCGGTGCCGCCGGGCTCCCGCGCGCGGCGTTCATCGTCTCGCCCACCTACTACGGGATGGCCGCCGACGTCGCGGGCTGTGCGGAGGTGGCGCACCGCGCAGGAATCCCTCTGGTGGTCGACTGTGCCTGGGGAGCACACTTCGGCTTCCACGCCCAGCTCCCCGCCTCACCGCTGGCGCTCGGCGCGGACGCGATGCTCGCCTCCACGCACAAGATCGTGGGCAGCCTCACGCAGTCGGCGATGCTGTTGGTGTCAGACAGCGGCCGGGTCGACGCGGACGCAGTCGCGAGGGCAGTCAGGCTGGTGCGCTCCACGAGCCCGAACGCCCTGCTGATGGCCTCGCTTGACGCGGCCCGCCGGCAGCTGGTCGTGCACGGCGAGGCACTGCTCGACCGCACGATCCGGGTTGCCGCCCGCGCCCGCGCCGCGATCGACGAGATCCCCGGATGCACGACCGTTGGCGCGGATTTCGTCGGCCGTCCCGGGATCGCCGCCTGGGATCCGCTGCGGCTGGTGATCGACGTCCGCGGCACCGGTTGCACCGGCTACGAGGTCGCGGCGGCGCTGAGGGCCTCCTACGACACCTACATCGAGCTGGCCACGCACGCGACGATGGTGCTGGTGCTGGGACTCGGGCAACCGGTGGAGCCGCTCGAGCGGTTCGCCCACGACCTTGGCGAGACCGTGCGGCAGATCGCCCGTCCGATCGGCTCCTCGCTGATCACCCGCTCCCCCGCCCCGGTGGCGCATCAGACCGCGGTGACCCCCCGCGAGGCGTTCCTCGGCGCCAGCGAGGCGGTCGCGGTGGACGACGCGATCGGGCGGATCTCGTGCGAGTCGATCGCCGGCTACCCGCCGGGCGTGCCGACGTTGCTGCCGGGCGAGCGGGTGACCGCCGAGGTCGTCGCCTACCTGCGCGAGCTGACCGCGGCCGGCGCGCGGCTGCATGGGGCCGCCGACCCCAGCTTCCGCACCGTGCGGGTGCTGCGCGGGGTCCCGGCCGGTGCGGCCGGGACCCCGCCATCAGCTGGTTCGACTACGGCTTGACGCCTGAGCCGTTACGGCGTGACCTGGTAGACCTCGCCGCCGCTCGTCCCGGAGCCGCCGACGTAGAGCTTGCCGCCGTGGGCGGCGAGCGCGTCGGTGGCCAGCGGGAAGTCGGTGACGACTGCCTTCAGCTTGCCGCCGGTGATCGGCATCCAGTACAGCGCGCCGCCGGACGTGCCGTTCGTGCCCCAGCTCCCGACGTAGAGCTTCTTGCCGATCACGGCCATCCCCATCGGGTTCCAGTGCGGCGTCAGCGTCTTGAACGGCTTCGCGTAGGCCTTGCACTTACTGCCCTTCGTATGGTTGCACCCGGGGAAGCCGTAGTTCTGGCCCGCCTTGACCTGGAGGATGAAGTCCGGCGGGTTCTTGGCGGACTCGTCCTGACCCAGGTCGGAGACGAACGGATCGGGTGACTTGCCTGCGAACGCCATCTGCCACGGCTGCCGGATCCCCTTGGCGAACACCTTCAGCTTCTTGCCCGACGTGTTCATCGAGAGGATGTCGTACAAATACGGCGAGGTGCTGGCGGGACCGTGGTCGTTGTCGTTGAGGAGCCCGGTGTCGACGCCCACGTACAGGCGGCCGTTCGGTCCGAAGGCGACGCCGTTGAAGCCCTGGAAGCCCTTGGGGGCCGTATAGATCGCTTTCTGGCCCGTGAACGTGACGCCGTTCCAGCCGCTCATCGCGAAGATCTGCCACTGCACGCCTGCAGCGCCGATGTCCCCGCCGCTGACGTACAGCACGTGCTTGTGGAAGGCCATGCCGCCGACGAACAGAAGGCTGGTGGCGATCTTCGTTCCCGCGTGGTTCTTGATCACATAGACGCCGCCGTTCGGGACGGAGCTGCTGTTGCCAGAGTCGCCGGCGAACATCGCGCCGTCGCCCCACGCAAACGAGGTCGGATTGTCCATGCCGGTGGCATACAGCGAGGCCTTGGCCCCGTGATGTCCCGTTGGCCCCGGCGGTCCGCCCGCGGCGGCCGCGGTGGCTGCCACCGCGCCTGCCGAGATGATCGAAGCGGCAAGAATCGCCGCTGTGCGTTTGCGCATCTAGCTGCTACCTCCGATGAGAGTTGACGTGTTGCCCCAGAACGACGCCGCCCGACTCGGCGCGCCGGCTCGCGGACGCTAACACGAACGGCCGTCTCGTTGGGGGTATTTCGTATCCTGGACGCGTGAGTGCGCCGATCGAGATCGTCGAGCGAGCGCTCGCAGAGGACATCGGCAGCGGCGACGTGACGACCGTTGCGACGGTGCCGGCCGACGCGCGGGCACGAGCCACGGTCACGCAGAAGGCGCCCGGGGTGATCTTCGGGCTCGCGGTCGCCGAGGCGGTGTTCCGCAGCCTCGACACCGAGCTCGGGTTCACGGCGCTGGCGCCGGAGGGCGAGTGGCGTGAGGGTGGTCCTGTAGCCCAGCTCGAGGGCCGTGCGCGGGCGATTCTGACCGCCGAGCGAACCGCACTCAACTTTCTGCAGCGGCTGTCCGGCGTGGCCACGGCCACGGCGGGCTGCGTGCGGAGCGTGGAAGGCACCGGAGCCACGATCCTTGACACCCGCAAGACGACCCCGGGCCTCCGGAAGCTGGAGAAGGCGGCGGTCGCCGCCGGGGGCGGGACCAACCACCGGGCCGGGCTGTACGACGCGATCCTGATCAAGGAGAACCATGCGGCGCTCGCCGGTAGCGTCGGCGAGGCGATCCGGCGCGCGCGCCGTGTGGCGCCCGAGCTGCTTCTCGAGGTCGAGTGCCGGACGCTCGCCGAGCTAGACGAGGCGCTGGCCGCCGGCGCCGACGCCGAGCGCTTCCGGATCATGCTGGACAACATGTCTCCGGCGCAGATGCGGGAGGCGGTCGCGCGAGTGGGGGGTCGGGCCGAGCTCGAGGCCAGCGGCGGCGTCACGCTCGACACGCTCCGGGAGATCGCGGAGACCGGCGTAGACTTCATCTCTGTGGGCGCGCTTACGCACAGCGCCCCGGCGCTCGACCTGTCCCTGCTGTTGGAGCCGCTCCGATGAACCTGCCGATGCTCAGCGCCGCCGCCGACGGTCCACTGATGCTCGAGAACATCCCGCAGCTGCAGGCGGAGGTGAGGGCCCTTGCAGGCGAGCGAGGCGCCCTGATCCTCGCCCACAACTACCAGCTGCCCGAGATCCAGGACGTCGCCGGCTACGTCGGCGACTCGCTCGGCCTGTCCCGCCAGGCGGCGAACGCCAGCGCCGAGACGATCGTCTTCTGCGGCGTCCACTTCATGGCCGAGACGGCCTCGGTGCTGTGTCCCGACAAGCGCGTGCTGATCCCCGACCCGGACGCCGGCTGCTCGCTGGCCGACTCGATCACGGTCGCGCAGCTGCGCCGCTGGAAGGCGGAGCATCCGGGCGCGCTCGTGGTCATGTACGTAAACACGACGGCCGCCGTCAAGGCCGAGAGCGACTACTGCGTGACCTCGGCCAACGCGGTCGACGTGGTCGCTCACATCTTCCGCGAGCACGGCGACGACACGGAGATCCTGTTCGGCCCCGACATGTTCCTCGGCGCCTACGTGGAGAGGACGCTGGGTCGCCGGCTGCACGTGTGGAACGGCGAGTGTCACGTGCATGCCGGGATCCGCCCAGCCGACATCAACGCCGTGCGCGGTGCCCACCCCGGCGCCGACTTCCTGATCCATCCCGAATGCGGCTGCTCGACGAGCGCGATGGAGTACGTGGCGGCCGGCGACATCGACGTCGCCGGCGTCCACATGCTGTCCACCGGCGGGATGCTCAGCTACGCGCACCGCCACCAGCACGACCGGGGCACGGCGATCGTCGCGACCGAGACCGGGATGCTGCACCCGCTGCGCGAGGCGGCGCCGAACATGCAGTTCGTCGCCGCCAACGAGGCGGCATCGTGCCGCTACATGAAGATGATCACGCTGTCGAAGCTGCGGGATGCGCTGCGCGACGACGTCTATGAGGTGAAGGTCGCGGCCGACGTCGCCGCGCTCGCGCGGGTGCCGATCGAGCGGATGATCGCGATCGGCTAGCGCCGGGCGCCGCTGCTTCGGCTGGAGGCGCTGCTTCGCCGGGCGTCGCTGCTTCGGCCGGGCGTCGCTGCTTCGGCCGGCGACGCTCCCCTCAGCCCGTGCCGCTCAGACGGGCTCGGTGGCGAGCAGGTCGAGCCCGTGCCAGACCGCTTCCCGAACTGCTGCCATCGTTGCGCACTTGCGGTCGAACTCGGCCTTCGTGTAGCAGTGGATGTCGGCGGGGGCGCCCATCTCGAGGCCGTCCCACAGCGACCCCGCCACGTACACGCGCTCCAGCCACGGCACGCCCTGGAAGGCATCCGACACGAGCACCACGACGAACTCGGGCCCTCGCTCCCGTTGCGGTGGCGCGCCGCGCTCGTCGGCGATCCGGGCGCCGCCGAGATAGGCGGCCAGAAGCTCCCAGCGATCGGCGACGCGGGCCAGATAGCGTCGCAGCTCGGCGCGGTTCACGGCTGTGCCGACCAGCTCCACAGAAGCCGCATTCTCGCCCCTTGGCCGGCCGGCTGCAAGCGGGCTCGGGCCCTTGGTTCAAAGCTCGGCGGCGACCGATGACTGTTGAGCCCGGAGCCCGCTACTGGCGCGAGCCAGCGTAGCTGATGCTGCTGTGATTCCGTGGTCCCGCGACGAGTGCGTCTGGGGGCGCTGTCTCGAGCCGGTGACGAAAGTAGCCGCCGCGGTCGGTCGCCCACATGATTGCCGTGAGCACGGCGCCGAGCAGCAGCGAGCCGATTCCGAGCACGATCGGGATCTGGATCCCGAATAGCGGCTTGGAGTAGCCGCTGCCGGGCTTGGAGTAGTCGATGTAAGCCTGCACGAACACCAGGCAAAGCGCCGCGGACCCCAGTAGCGGCAGCACGCCCGCGAGCACGAAGCCCTTGAGGCTGCGGAGGACCGCGTGCCGGTAGTAGACGACGCAGGCCAGGCCGGTGAAGCCGTAGTAGAACGCGATCAAGAAGCCGATCGCAGTGATCGAGTCGGCCAGCACGTTGTGGCTCGAGAGTTCCATCACGACGTACAGCGCTGCCGAGGCGCCGGCCATCGTGACCGTCGACACCCACGGAGTGTGGTAGCGCGGGTGGGTCTTTCCGAACACGGAGGGGATCGCCCTCCAACGTGCCATCGACAGGCTGCAGCGCGCGGTCGGAAGGATCGTTGTCTGCGTCGAGGCGGCGGTCGAGGTGAGCACCACTAGGACCAACAGCTTGTCCCAGCCGGATCCGAACACGCCTGCGCCGAGAAAGCTGAGGACATCGCTGGAGTTGTCGGCCAGTGCAGCCGGTCCCGCATACGCCTGTGCCGCGAACGAGACGAGCACGAAGACCACGACCAGCAGCACCGTGCTGAGCACGGCCATCCGACCTGGCCCCGAGTTCGCGTCGCGCGACTCCTCGTTGACGGAGACGCCGGCATCCCACCCCCAGTAGATGAACAGCCCGAGCAGCACTCCGTCCATCAAGACCCTGTAGGAAGGGATCCGAAACGGGTTGATCCACTCGATCGACGGACTCACCGAACCGTGGAGATGGAGGGTCAAGGCCTTGGCGAGGGCAACGATCGAGAAGGCGAGCAGGATGCTCAGCTCGAGGCTGAGCATGGCCGCTTGCGTACGCGCATTGAGCTCAACCCCGATCAGGCAGATGACCATCATCACGGCGATCCAAGCGACGCCGGCGAGCATCACCGCAAGCGACGAGTTGACGCCGGCGCTGAAGCCGATCAGCTTGAACGTGTAGATGCCCGCGATTTGCGCCAGGCTGGACATCACGATGATGTCGGCGGCGATGATCACCCAGCCGTTGAGCCAACCGAGCTGTGGGCCCATCGCGCGGGTGACCCAGGCGAACGTGATGCCGCAGTCCGGGTCGGCACGATTCAGGAAGTTGAACGCAAGCGAGATGCACAGCATCGGCAAGAAAGAGACGATCAGCACGGCTGGCGCATACACCCCGATCCCGGAGACGGCGACGATCACTCCGAGGGTCGCCGCCATGCTGTACGCGGGGGCGGTCGAGGCGACGCCGATGATCAGGTTCGACAGCGAGCCGATCGCGTTCGACTTGAGCCCCTTGGCCCCTGGCGCACGGCTGGTCGGTGCGTCGCCGGTGCTGGTCGGCGAGACGATGTCTACGTGCACCGTCACCTTTTCATCACCCCGGGGATCCCGACTCGGTCTGGGGCTGCAGCGCCGCGCTGCGATTCACCCGTGACGTGCTCGCCGCCGGTGCCGTTACGGCGCATCGCGATGCCGGTGAGGACCTCTCGCACGATCCGCTCTGCGGTCAGCGCCGTGATGTCGAGCGCTCCGAGACGGTCGGGCAGGACCTCGACGACGTCGGCGCCGACGATCTGACAGCCCGCCGCGAGCTCGCGGCACGCCCACAGCAGGTCCCCAGAGGTCATCCCCCCGGGTTCGGGAGTGCCGGTGCCGGGCGCGAAGGCGGGATCGAGCACGTCGACGTCGACCGACAGGAACACGGGTCCTTCGCCGATGCGCTGGATCGTGTCGCCGACGACGGCGTGGATTCCGCGCGCCCGCACGTCGTGCATGAAGAACGAGGTGATCGCTCGCTCGCGCTGCCAATCGAACTCGGCGGTTCCAGGCCAATAGCCGCGCAAGCCGATTTGGACATAGCGAGCGGGCTCGATCTCCCCTGACTCCACGAGCCGGTACATCGGTGTTCCGTGCGAGATCTCAACGCCGAAGACCTCCCGGCCGGTGTCGCTATGGCTGTCGAAGTGAATCAGTCCGACGGGACCGTGGAGCTGCACGCAGGCGCGAACGTTGGGCTCGGCGATCGAGTGATCGCCGCCGAGCACGATCGGCACGGCGCCCGCGTTGAGAACGGTCGCCACAGTCTCTTGGATCGCTTCGTGGGAGCGAACGGGATCGCCAGGCAGGATCGCCGCGTCACCGAAATCGACGACCCGCAGTGCCTCCCTGAGCGCGTCGACGCCGGTCGCGAGATGGGGTCCGGTCGTGCACCCGGCCGCCCGGATCGCTCGAGGCCCGAAGCGCGCCCCCGGCGCGTCGGACGTCAAGTCGTCCATCGGGGCGCCAACAATCGCCGCATCGCAGCCGATGAGCTCATCGGGATCCTCGGTGTACGGCAGTCCGGCGAACGTCAGCAGGCCAGCGTAGTCGGGCTTCTCACCGTAGTCCGCCCAACGTTGGATTGGGTCGATCATCGTCTCCTCCAAGACCGTTTCGAGAGTCGCGCGAACTGTAGCCTAGATTGAAAATTCAGTCAAGCTATCCTACCGGACGTGAGTAACGGCCCGGCGAGCGAGCGAAGCAGGGATCGTCGACGTGCGATTCTCGAGGCCGCGATCAGGGTCATCGCGCGCTCGGGTGTCCGAGGTCTACGCGTCGAGCAGGTTGCTGCCGAAGCGCAGGTCGCCGTCTCGCTGCTCTACTACTACTTCCGCAACCGCAACGGACTCGTCCAGGCCACGCTCGAGCACGCGAACGAACGTGCTCAAGCGGTCCTGCGCGACGGCGACTCGGGACTCCTGACCGTCGAGCACACGCTGCTCGGCGAGCTCGACGCAGAACGCCGGGACACGTCGGTCGTTTGGGGCGAAGTGCTCGCTTCGGCCGTCTTTGAAGCTGACCTGCGCGACGGGCTGCGGACCGCCGCGAGGACCTGGAGCACGCTGATCGCGCAGGCGATCGAGGCGGGTCGCAGCGACGGCTCGATCGCCTCGAGCGTCGATGCCCAAGTCAGCGCCGAGCGGCTCACCGCACTGGTCGATGGCCTCAGCGCTCGCTGGCTCGCTGGCGTGATCACGCGAACCGAGGCGCGGCGACAGCTCACCGACGCGATCACCCTGGAGCTCGCGAGCCACGAGCATCGCGGGCCGTGACCTGCGATCAGCCTCAGTACGCCGCGATCGCTGCCACCATCCGTCCCAGCATTGCGAGCGCCTGCCAGTTGGCGGGACCGTCGATGAACAGCGCGAACGCCAGCTGCTGACCGCCACGGGCCGAGCAAACGCCGGCGAGGTTGGTGACGTTGTTGAGCGTCCCGGTCTTCGCCGTGCAGTGTCCCTGCGCGGCCGTGTTGACCGCGATCGTCAGCACCGTGCCGTTCTTGCCGACCACCGGCAGCGCGCTCCTCAGCATCCGTCCGATCGCGGTGCCCCAGATCTGGCGCAGCAGCGAGACCACCTGCGACGGCGTCGTGCGGTCGGCGTGGTCGAGGCCCGAGCCGTCGTGCAGCGTCGGGTGCAGTCCGTACTCCGACAGCACCCGGCGGATCTCGATCGCTCCCGCGCGCAACGTCCCATGGCCGAGGAACCGGTAGCCGAGCTGCTTGGCGAACAGGTCGGCGAACAGGTCGTCTGAGGGGACGTCCATCAGCCGCAGCATCACCAGCAGCGGCGGCGAGGCGACGCTCGCCAGCTCGCGCGCGCCAGCCGGCGTGCGCGCCCTGGCCGTGGCTGCACGCGCCTCGATGTGCGCCGCCAGCATCGTCCTGACGAGCTGCCGGGCGGCGTACGCAGGTGGCGACAGACCCCGTGCGGTGGCGCCGTGATCGAACACCAGCCCGCTCATCTCACCGCCATAGTCGGGGAGGTCAGGATGTCCGTGCGTGGCCGGTCCGCCGGGCCACGCGTCGAATCGCGAGCCGTCCCCGTACACGCGACCCGTCACCCGCCGGATGCCGTCCCGCCGCAGCTGGGCGACGAGCGAGCCCACGCGTGCGCCCCGGCCGCCGTACCACGTCTGGACGAACGCCCCGTCGCCGAACGTGGGGTCGCCGTCGCCGCGCAGGTACAGGCTTCCGTGCCACACGCCTGCTGTGAGGTGACCTGTGCCGAGCACGTCCGTGTGCAGCCGCGCGCGCGGCCCGAGCAGGCGCAGCAGCGCCACCGACGTGTACAGCTTCTCGACCGAGGCGGGCGGCCGCGCCACGTTCGCGCGCGCCGTGAACAGCGTCTCCCCGTCACTGAGGTCGTAGACCAGCGCCCCGGTTCGCGGTCCGGCGCTGCGGAGCGCCCGGACCAGCTGCGCCTGGAGGTGGCGCAGTGCCGGTGACCGCTGCCGCCCTGCCGGGGCGGCAGCGGAACGGCTACCGCGAGCGCTGACACGATCGCCGCGCGGCTTCGCGCCGCGAGCGCGGGCTCCTCCGGCCAGGGATGCGGTCGGATTGCCGCGCTTACCGGAAACCGCGGGT
>JASHQV010000466.1 GCA_030038955.1 Solirubrobacteraceae bacterium | reverse complement strand
ACGCCGAGCACGCCGACGCCGAGCTTGGTCACGACCATGTACATAACCGGCCCCATCCCGCCGAGGCGCATGCGCGTGCGGATCGGCGACAGCAGGTGCCACCAGTACAGCGTGCCGGCGATGCTGAAGCAGAGGTGCTCGAGCACGTGCCAGCTGTTCGGGTGGCGCAGCGCCAGGTCGTACATGAACGGCGCGTGCCACAGCCACATCATGCCCAGGTAGAGGACGACCGCGAACGCGGGATGCCCGAACATCCCGGCGCGCCGCTCGAGCTCGGTCAGGCGCCGGGTGACGGGCCGCAGCAGACCCTTGGTGAGGCTCAGGATCAGCAGGATCGGCATGATGTCCAGCAGCAGCATGTGCTGCACCATGTGGATCACCATCAGGTCGTCGGAGATCGAGTCGATCGGCGAGATCAGCGCGATCAGCACGGCCAGCATCGCGGCGGCGAACAGCAGCAGCCGCCCGTATCCGGGGGGGTGCGGCATGCCGGGTGCCCGCGCCCGCCGCCAGGCCCACCCGTAGGCGACCGACAGGACCGTGACGCCGGCGATCACGCTCGGGTCGAACGTCCACTGGATCGTGGGGGACATCCGTCCATTGTCCCATCGACAAACGCCGGGGATGTGCGTAGGCTGAGTGCGAACACATCTACCCCGCCGAGCTAGGGAGGTCCGTGATGCGGATCGAGGTCAAGGGTCGAAATGTTCCGGTCTCCGAGCGGCTGAAGGAGCACGTGTCGCGCCGCTTCCGGGTCGTCGAGCGGCAGGTGTCCGAGCTGGCCGAGCTGGAGGTAGAGGTCTTTGAGGAGCGCAACCCAGCCAACCCAGCCAGCCAGGTGGCCGAGGCGACGCTGCATCTGAAGGGCGTGACGCTGCGCGCCCGCAGCTCGAGCAGCGACCTGCTGCACTCGGTGACCGAGGTCAGCGACGAGCTGGCGGTGCAGGTCAAGCGCCATCGGGAGCGGCGACGCAAGCGGCGCGAGACGCGAGGAGCGACGGAGGCGGCGGCCCAGGCGGAGCTGCCGCCGGGCGGCCTCACGGCGGCGCAGTAGCCCGCCTCGGTGGCCCGCCGGGTTGCCCTGACGACGGCGCACTAGCGCGCGGCTGTGGCCCACGTGGCGGGCGCTACGCTTGAGCCATGTCGCTGATCGACCGTGCGCTTCGCATGGGCGAGGCCAAGAAGTTCAGGCTCTACGAGGAGCGCGTCGGCAGGATCAACGCGTTCGAGGCCGAGATGGAGGCCTCGACCGACGAGGAGCTGCGCGAGACCGCCGATCACCTGCGCGAGCTGGCACGTGGCGGCGAGCCCCTCGACGACCTGCTGTACGAGTGCTTCGCGCTGGTTCGCGAGGCCGGGCGGCGGACGATCGGCCTGCGCCCGTTCGACGTGCAGCTGATCGGCGGGATGGTGATGCACGACGGCGCGATCGCCGAGATGAAGACCGGCGAGGGCAAGACGCTGGTCGCGACGCTGCCGATCGTGCTGAACTCGCTCGGCGGCCGCGGCGTGCACCTGATCACGGTCAACGACTACCTGGCGCGGCGCGACGCGATGTGGATGAAGCCGATCTACGACCTCCTGGGCGTCAGCGTCGGCGTGCTCCAGAACATGCAGCCCTACGAGGAGAAGCAGGCCGCCTACGCCGCCGACGTGACGTACGGCACCAACTCCGAGTTCGGGTTCGACTACCTGCGCGACAACATGGCGACCTCGCTCGAGGAGAAGGTCCAGCACGGCGGCCGTCCGAAGCCCGAGGACGGCGGCTCGCCATACCACACGTTCGCGATCGTCGACGAGGTCGACAACATCCTGATCGACGAGGCCCGCACGCCGCTGATCATCTCGGGCGCGCCCGAGCAGGCCGCCGAGCTATATCTCCAGTTCGCCAGGCTCGCGCCGCAGATGCGGCGCGGTGAGACGCCGGCGGGGATGCTGCCGCAGGAGCGCAAGGCGTTCACGGCCGACTTCGACTACGAGGTCGACGAGAAGTACAAGACCGTGTCGATCACCGAGCTGGGCGTCGCCAAGGCCGAGCGCTTTCTCCGCATCGACCACCTCTACCGGGCCGAGAACGGACATCTCGTCAACCACCTGATCCAGGCGCTGAAGGCGGAGGCGCTGTACACGCGCGGGAAGGACTACGAGGTGCTCGACGGCGAGGTGAAGATCGTCGACGAGTTCACCGGCCGGATCCTCGAGGGTCGGCGCTGGTCGGAGGGCCTGCACCAGGCGGTCGAGGCGAAGGAGGGGGTGCGGATCCAGGAGGAGAACCAGACGCTCGCCTCGATCACCCTGCAGAACTACTTCCGCATGTACGACAAGCTCGCGGGGATGACCGGCACGGCGCTGACCGAGGCGACCGAGTTCATGAAGATCTACGAGCTGCCGGTCGTCCAGATCCCGACCAACCGCCCGATGATTCGCGACGACGAGAACGATCAGGTCTACAAGACCAAGGACGGCAAGTGGAACGCGGTCGTGCGGGAGATCGAGGAGCGCCACGGCCGGGGTCAGCCGGTGCTGGTCGGCACGATCTCGGTCGAGGTCTCGGAGCTGCTGTCCGAACGGCTGAAGCGCAAGGGGATCGAGCACGCGGTGCTGAACGCCAAGCCCGAGCACGCCCAGCGTGAGGGTGAGACGATCGCCGAGGCGGGCGCCCCGGGGGCGGTCACGATCGCCACCAACATGGCTGGCCGCGGCGTCGACATCAAGCTCGGCGGCAACGCCGAGCACCGCACCGAGATGGAGCTGCGCAAGCTCGGGCTGGAGCCGGGGATGCCCGACTACGAGGAGCACTACGCGCGCGTGTACGCGGAGGTCGAGCGGCGCGTGGAGGCCGGCC
>JASHQV010000465.1 GCA_030038955.1 Solirubrobacteraceae bacterium | reverse complement strand
CGGCGCCGTCGCCACCGAGGTCGTCGTGGACGCAGAGATGCGTGCCGACCACCTGCTGCTGCTCCAGACGGCGCTGCCCCGGGCGCACATGGTCAGCGCCACCGACGTGCTAGGACCGTTGCGTGAGGTCAAGGACAGCGACGAGCTGGCCACGCTGCAGCGCTCCTCCGACGTGGCCGACCGGGCGATGCAGGCGGCCTTTGCCGCGCTGCGTCAGGGCGTCTCCGAGCTGGAGGTCGCCGACGCCGTCGCCCGTGCGTTTGCCGCCGGCGGCAGCGTGGTGGAGTTCGCCAGCGTGGGCGGCGGTCGCAACGGCGCCTTCCCGCATCACGAGACGAGCGACCGCGCCCTCCAGGAGGGCGACGCCGTGGTGATCGACATCGGCGGCCACCTCGACGGCTACGCCTCCGACATCACCCGTATGGCGTTCGTTGGCGAGCCGACCCCGCGTTACCGGGAGATCCACGCGATCGTCGAGGCGGCGGTGGCTGCCGGCATGGCCGCATCGAAGCCGGGGGCCACCTGCGCCGAGGTCGACGCTGCCGCGCGCCGAGTGATCGAGGACGCCGGATACGGCGAGTACTTCGTGCACCGCACCGGCCACGGGCTCGGTCTGTCGATCCACGAGCCGCCCTGGATCATGCGCGGCTATGACGTAGAGCTGCGGCCCGGCATGGTTCACAGCGTCGAGCCGGGCATCTATCTGCCGGACCAGTTTGGGGTGCGCTTGGAGGAGATCGTGCACGTGACGGCAAGCGGCTGCGAGCGCTTCAGCTCGCTGCCCCGTGAAGCATGCGTGGTTGGCTAGGCCGCGCCGGTCGTCGTGCCCACGGTCAGCTTCACTGTGCTCGGGCGATGAGCGATGGCGAAAGGAGCCTGAGCAGATGAGCGCGTTGACGATCCGGGCCGCCACCGACGTCGGCGGGACATTTACCGATCTCGTGTACTTCTCCACCGATCCCGAGACGGGGCGCCAGGCGATCGTGACCGCCAAGTCCGACACCACCCCGCCCGAGTTCGAGCGCGGCGTGATGAACGTGCTGACCAAAGCCGCGGTGCCACTCAGCGAGCTCGTCTTCCTGGCGCACGGAACCACGATCGTGATCAACGCGCTGACCGAGCGCAAGGGTGTCAAGACCGGCCTGATCACGACCGAAGGGTTCCGCGACTCGCTGGCGATCGCGCGCGGCAACCGCCCGGACTTCTTCAACCTCCACTACGAAAAGCCCGCTCCGTTCGTGCCGCGCTACCTGCGCCGAGAGGTCCCCGGGCGGATCAGCCAGACTGGCCGCGAGCGCGTGCCACTGGAGCTCGAAGGACTCTCGGCAATCATCTCCGAGTTCCGGGAGGAGGGCGTTGAGGCGGTGGCGGTTTGCCTGCTGCACGCGTACGCCAACCCAGCGCACGAACTGGCCGTGCTGGAGCGCGTACGGGAGCTGGCACCGGAGATGGCGGTGGTCGCCTCGCATCAGATCAGCCGCGAGTGGCGGGAATACGAGCGGACCAGCACGACCGTTCTGTCCGCCTATATCCAGCCGGTGGCCGAGCACTACCTGGAGCGACTGGTCGACCGCCTCGATCACGGCGGCTTCGGCGGCCAGCTGTACATCATGCAGTCCAACTGCGGCGTCGACTCGGTCGCCAAGACCAAGGAGATCCCGATCACGATGGTCGAGTCGGGCCCATCGAGCGGCTTCTGGGCGGCTGCTGAGCTGGGACGCCTGATCAACGAGCCGAACGTATTGGCGCTGGACATCGGCGGCACCACCGCCAAGTGCTCGCTGATCGAGTCCGGTCAGGTGCGGATCGTGTCCGACTACTGGATCGAGCGGAGCCGCCGCTCGGCCGGGCATCCAATCCAGGTGCCGGTCGTCGACCTCGTCGAGATCGGCAACGGCGGAGGCAGCATCGCCTGGGTCGACGAGCTCGGCAAGTTGCACGTCGGCCCTCGCTCAGCCGGCGCAGTGCCCGGCCCGGCCGCTTACGGCCGCGGCGGGACCGCGGCGACGGTGACCGATGCGAACCTGGCGTTGGGGCGGATCGATCCCGAGTACTTCTGCGGCGGCGAGCTCGACGCCGACATGCCGGCCGTGTGGTCGGCGCTGGAAGAGCTCGGCGAACGGCTGAGCCTCGACGCCACCGAGATCGCGCGCGGGATCGTGCGGATCGCCAACAACAACTTGACCAACGCGCTCAAGCTGGTGTCGGTAAACCGGGGCTACGACCCACGCGATTTCACGATGGTGGCGTTCGGCGGGGGTGGCGGCATGAACGCCGTCGCGCTGGCGGCAGAGCTGGGGATGCGTCGGGTCGTTGTCCCGTTCGCGGCGGATGTCTTCTCGGCCTGGGGAATGCTGATGAGTGATCTGCGCCGCGACTACTTCGTGACGCGGCTGACCTCGCTCGAGGCAAGCAGCGCGCCGGCGATCGACGGGCTGCTCGGCGAGATGGTCGCCGGCGCCGTCACGCAGTTCGAGCTGGAAGGGGTGGATGCCGATCAGATCCAATTCCTGCGCTACGGCAAGCTGCGCTACGAGAACCAGGAGCACAGCGTCGAGGTGGAGCTGCCGGACGGCGCCATCGATGCCGCCGCCGTGGTGGCGATCGCCGCCTCCTTCCAGGATGTCTACGAGCGCGAGTACACGTACCGCCTGGACGCCGCGGTCGAGTTCGTCGGTGCCCACGTGGTGGCGACGGCAAAGGTTGGCAAGATCGCGCCGGCGCCACTGTCGGTCAGCGGCAGGACGCCGGAACAGGCGCGCAAGGGCATGCGCAGCGTCGACTTCGCCACCGAGGGGGTCCACACCGCGAGTATCTATGCGGGCGAGCTGCTCGAGCCGGGGATGCGCTTCGGCGGGCCGGCGATTGTGGAGACGAAAAGTTCCACGATCGTGATCCACCCCGCCAACGAGGTCATGATCGACCGGTACGGCAACGTGGTGATCGAGCTGGGCGAGGTGGCGACATGACCGACGTGCGGGAACTTGCGGGGACCGACCAGATCACGCTCGAGATCATCCAGGAGGCGCTGCAGGCGACCAGCGACGAGATGTTCGCGGCGTACCGGAAGACGGCCATGAGCGCGATCATCTACGAGGTGCTCGACATGGGCACCGGGGTCACCGACGCCGGTGGCGACCTCGCCTCCTCGGGCGCCGGCATCCCGGGATTCGTCGGCGCGCTGGACAAGTCGGTGAAGCGTGTGATCGAGGTGAACGGCCTAGAGGCGATCCATCCCGGGGATGTGTTCGTCACCAACGACCCGTTCTACGGTGGCGTCACCCATCTCAACGACCTCGTGCTGGTGCTGCCCGTGTTTGCGGGCGAGCAACTGATCGCCTGGACGGCCACGATCGCTCACTTCAACGATGTCGGCGGGATGGTCCCCGGCTCGATCTCCAACGAGGCGACCGAGATCTTCCAGGAGGGACTTCGCCTGCCCGCCGTGAAGCTGATCGATCGGGGTGTCCCGATCCGCTCGGTGTTCGAGATCATCCGCGTGAACAGCCGTCTGCCGGACTTCGTCGACGGCGATCTGTGGGCCGGGATCGCAGCCGTTCGCCTTGGCGAGCGACGGCTGCTGGAGCTCGTCGACAAGTACGGCGTAGACGTATACCTGAAGGCCGTCTCCACGTTTCTGGACTATGGTGAGCAGGCTGCGCTGCGCGCGCTGGCCGAGCTTCCCAAGGGTCGCTTCGAGTGCAAGGAGGAGCAGGACGACGGCTCCGTCTACACGGTCGCGATCGAGATCACCGAGCGCCGCTTCGTCGTCGATCTGCGCGACAACCCCGACCAGGACAGGGGCCCCAACAACGCCTCTCGGGACGACGCGCTGATCGCTGTCCAGATGGCGTTCATGAACGTCACCGGTCTCGAGGTGGCCAACGCCGGCTCGTTCCGGCCGTTGCAGATGCTGAC
>JASHQV010000464.1 GCA_030038955.1 Solirubrobacteraceae bacterium | reverse complement strand
TCAGGCGCTTCACCAGTACGCCCAGCTGTTGCCCTACCACCCGGTGCGAAACGAGCAGGCGATGGTCCACATTGCCTCAGGCTATGCGCGGCAGCGCAACCGCCTCGCCGCGTTCGCCTGCACGACCTCGGTTGGTCCGGGCGCGACGAACCTCGTCACCGGCGCCGCGCTGGCCACGGTCAACCACCTGCCGGTGCTGTTGCTTCCCGGCGATACATTCGCCAGCCGCCGTCCGCACCCGGTGCTGCAGCAGCTCGAGGTTGCGCACGATGCCACCGTCTCGGTAAACGACTGCCTGCGGCCCGTGTCGCGGTTCTTCGAGCGCATCGAGCGCCCCGACCAGCTGATCCCGGCAGCGTTAGAGGCGATGCGGGTGCTCACCGATCCGGTCGAGACCGGCGCCGTGACGCTGGCACTGCCCGAGGACGTGCAAACCGAGGCCCTCAGCGTACCCGAGGAATTCCTGGCCACGCGCCGATGGACGATCTATCGCCAGCCGCCCGCGTCCGCGGCGCTCACCCGAGCGACCGCGCTGATCCGCGCCGCGCGCCGCCCGTTGATCGTTGCCGGGGGCGGCGTGATCTACAGCGGCGCGCTGGCCGCGCTGCGCGAGTTGGTCGACGCAACTGGGATCCCGGTGGCCGAGACGCAGGCCGGACGCGGAGCGCTGCTTTCGGAGCACCCGCTCAGCCTGGGCGCCGTCGGCGCGACCGGCACGGCTGCCGCCAACCGGCTGGCACGCGAAGCGGACGTCGTGATCGGTGTGGGCACTCGGTGGAGCGACTTCACGACGGCATCCAAGTCTGCGTTCCAGGACCCGGATGTCCGCTTCGTCAACGTCAACGTCGCCGGTTTCGATGCGGCCAAGCACTCGGCGCTGCCGGTCCTCGGCGATGCGCGCACGGTGCTGCAGGCGCTCGCCACGGCACTGGCCGGTCATCGCGTCGACGTCGCCTGGGAGAGCCTGGCGCGCGAGCAGTGTGCCGCGTGGGCAGACGAGGTGCAGCGGCTGGTGAGCGTCCAGCCGGCCAGCGGCTTGCCGTCCCAGGCGGCGATCATTGGCGCGATCAACGACGCTGCCGGCACCGACGGCGTGGTCGTGTGCGCCGCCGGCTCGGCGCCCGGCGACCTGCACAAGCTGTGGCGAGCCCGAGATCCCGCAGGCAAGAGCTACCACGTCGAGTACGGCTACTCCTGTATGGGCTATGAGATACCCGGTGGCATCGGCGCGCAGCTGGCGACACCGGAGCGGCAGGTGTTCGTGCTGGTGGGCGACGGCTCCTACCTGATGCTGCCAGGGGAGCTCGTGACGGCGGTGGCTGAGCGCATCCCGATCGTCGTGGTACTGGTCGACAACCACGGGTACGCGTCGATCGGATCGCTCTCGCGGTCGCTTGGCTCGCAGGGCTTCGGGACGCATTACCGACGTGCGCTCGCAGCTGAGCTTCCGATCGACCGCGACGACGGCCCCGGACTCGCTGACCCGTCGGCGTCCGAGGAGCTGCCGCTGGACCTGGCAGGCAATGCCGAGAGCCTCGGAGCCCGGGTGATGCGAGCGAGCTCGCTGGCTGAGCTGCGTAGTGCCCTGGCGGCGGCGCGGGATGCTGAGGAGCCGGTCGTGATCCGCATCTTTGTCGATCGCTATGCCGGCGTGCCGTCATATGACGGCTGGTGGGACGTGCCGGTGGCCGCAGTCTCCGATCAGCAGCGGGTGCAGGCCGCGCGCGAGGCCTACGAGCAGGATCGGCTGCTGCAGCGTGCCTACCTGGCGCCCGCTGGCGATGAGCAGAAGCTCGATGACTGAGCTGATCGTGCATCGCCAACCGGCAGCGGCCGACGGTACCGTCCTGTCGGTGAGCCCAAGCTCGGTCGGGTGGACGTATGTCGGCTTTGAGGTCGTCCAGCTGACCCCGGGAGTCCGGGCAGAGCGCGAGACAGGTGATCGTGAGGTCTGCATCGTGATCATCGGCGGATCGGTCGACGTCGACTTCTCCGGGGGTGAGTGGTCGCACGTGGGCGGCAGATCCGACCCCTGGAGCGGGCCTCCGGACGCCGCCTACCTGCCCCCGGCGACCGGCTTTGCGCTCCACGGCGAAGGCGAGGTCGCGCTGTGCTGGGCTCCGGCCCCGAACGGCGGCACGTCAGCGCGCCTGTTGCCCGGCGATCAGCTGGAGGTGGAGACGCGCGGCTCTGGAGCCCAGCAGCGAGCGATCCGTCCGATCCTGATGGGCGATCGCCTAGCGGACTCGCTGCTCGTCTGCGAAGTGCTCACCCCTGGTGGGCACTGGTCCAGCTATCCGCCCCACAAGCACGATCGCGACGCGCTGCCCGACGAGGCGCTGCTCGAGGAGACCTACTATCACCGCATCTCGCCAGCCCAGGGATTCGCTCTGCAGCGCGTCTACAGCGCCGACGGCGCTCTCGACGAGACGCTGTCGATCGTCGACGGCGACTGCGTGCTCGTGCCACGCGGCTACCACACGGTCTCGGCACCACCGGGGTACGAGCTCTACTACCTGAACGTGATGGCGGGCCCGCGGCGAGACTGGGCGGTGGCGAACGATCCCAGCCACGAGTGGCGTCTACATCCGCCGATCCCGCAAGCCAGCTAGTGTCGCGAATTTACGACTCACGACACTAGGAGCCAGCATGTCGACGACGACGATCCGCCTACTGGACAACTACATCGCCGGGAGCTGGACACCCGCACGAGCTGCCACCGGTGAGCTTGATGTCGTGAACCCGGCGAGCGGGGAGGCGCTGGCGCGGGTGCCGCTGTCTGGCCAGGCAGATCTGGACGCGGCCGTGGCGGCGGCCCGGGCGGCGCTTGCTGAGTGGCGCGCCGTCTCGACGATCGCCCGGGCGCGCAAGCTGTTCGAGCTGCGTGAGCGGCTGGTGGCCCGCAGCGAGGATCTGGCCCGCTCGGTGACGCGGGAGATGGGAAAGACGATCGGCGACGCGCGGGCCGAGGTGGCACGGATGATCGAGATGGTCGAAGCAGCCTGTGCGATCCCGACGACGATGCAGGGCCGGATCCTGGAGGATGTCTCGCGCGGGATCGATGCAGAGACGCTGCGCCAACCGGTCGGCGTGTGCGCGGCGATCGTGCCATTCAACTTTCCGGCGATGGTGCCGTTCTGGTTCCTGCCGTTCGCGATCGCGTGCGGCAACACGTTCGTGCTGAAGCCGTCCGAGCAGGTCCCACTCACCCAGCAGATCGCGTTCGAGGAGCTCGATGCGCTCGGTCTGCCCGCTGGCACGGTAAACCTGGTCAACGGCGGCCGCGAGGTCGTGGAGGCGATTCTCGATCATCGTGAGATCGACGCCGTTTCATTCGTCGGCTCGGCGCCGGTCGCTCGCCTCGTGTACGAGCGGGCCGCCAAGGCCGGCAAGCGCGTGCAGGCGCTTGGCGGCGCCAAGAACCACATGGTCGTGATGCCCGACGCCGTGATCGACAAGACGGTGGACGGGATCGTCGGCTCTGCCTTTGGAGCGGCCGGTCAGCGGTGCATGGCGGGTTCGGTGGTGATCGCCGTCGGGGACGCCCACGAACAGCTGCTCGGTCCGCTGGTGGAGGCGAGTCGGCGTCTGCGATTGGGTGATGGCCTGGATGAGCGCTCGGACGTCGGCCCGGTGATCTCCTGTGCGGCCCGCGATCGCATCTCAGACTGGATCGAGCGCGGCGTGACAGCGGGCGCGGAGCTGCTGCTCGACGGTCGCGGCGCCGGAGCCGGCGAGCTCGACCCAGCTGGTGCGTTCCTCGGGCCGACGATCCTCGACCGTGTCGGGCCTGAGATGGCGATCGCCCAGGAGGAGGTGTTCGGTCCCGTGCTATGCGTGATCCGCGCGCACTCGCTCGATCAGGCGATCGAGATCATCAACGCCGGCCGCTTCGGCAACGGAACGTCGATCTTCACCGAGTCGGGCGCGTCGGTCCGTCGCTATCGCCACGATGTCCAGGTTGGAATGGTCGGTGTCAACATCGGGGTGGCGGCGCCGGTCGCGTTCTTTCCCTTCTCGGGCTGGAAGGACTCGTTTCTCGGAGACCTGCACGCGCACGGCCCGGATGCGGTGGAGTTCTTCACGCGCAAGAAGACGGTGACCAGTCGCTTCTTCTCGGACGGTCAGGGCAGCGGCAGCTACTTCGTGGAACGGTGATGGCTGAGATCGAGGAGCTGCCGCGGCTCCGAGCCGAGCGGCCGGAGGCGATTGCGGAGGCGGCCGCCGCTCGCACGCGTCCCGACTCCCCGCTGGGGCCCAGCGGAAGGGCGCTGATCATCGCCGCCGACCATCCGGCGCGGGGGATGGTCGGCGCCGGCGCGCGGGGACAGGCGATGGCAGATCGCGGCGAGCTGTTGCGGCGGCTGATCGTCGCGCTCGGGCGGCCCGGCGTGACCGGGGTCCTGGGAACGCCCGATGTGCTCGAGGACCTGCTGCTGCTGGGGGCGCTCGAGCACAGGTTCGCGGTGGGGTCGATGAATCGCGGAGGAATCGGC
>JASHQV010000463.1 GCA_030038955.1 Solirubrobacteraceae bacterium | reverse complement strand
GAAACCACAGCAGCAGCGCACAGGCCGCAATCGCAACCAGACCCCACTCCAGGGCACCCGCCGCGGTTCCGTTGCCATCCAGCATCAGGACCACCGCGAACAGGGCTTCGTTGGCCTGCGGGAAGAAGCTGTAGCGGACGAATGGGTCGTACCGCAGCCCGTGGTCGGCCACCAGGTTGTGAGCCAGGGGAAGGTGGTAGTTGACCGCGTCGCCGACCGTTACCGGATACAGGGCAAACCACGAGAACCCCAATACCACGACGAGCAGCGTGACCAGGCAGGCGATCAGCATCGGGTCAGGGCGCCACTGCCGGCGCCAGCTCGGCAGATCATTCACCAGGCACGGTGCCGTGGCCACGACGGCCAGCACGGCGACGACCGCGATGCTCGCGCGGGTGAAGATGTGCACCCACGACAGCAGGCAGACCATGAAGCTGAGCAGGCCCGCTCCGATCAGCGCACTGAGCGGCACGGCGAGCGAGCCGTGCAGGAAGCGACGGCCGAGTGGATAGCCGAGACAGAAGCTCAGCCCGAGCACGAGCAGCGCCCGGACGTAATCCGATAGCCAGAGCCCCATCAGGAAGCGCTAAGACGGCGGTGCGGTAACGGCGCAATCGCGCCCACCACCACCCAGACCGCGCCGAGCAGAAGGCCCAGCACGCTCAGATCGAAGTCCGGCGGAACGTAGCTGAACGACACCGTGTGGCTACCCGATGGCACGGTCACGCTCTGGAAGATGTCATCAACTCGGTGGATCGGCACGCACCGGCCGTCGACGGCAGCCCGCCAACCGGGGAAGAACAGCTCCAGTCGCACTAGGCGGGCGGAATGTGAGCATGACGAGCGCACCGTCTGGAGTCCATGTGGAATTAGAACGCACCCCGAGCCGGCCGAGAAGTAGGGCGTCGCGCTGTCGAGGTGATAGATCCAAGCAAGCGGCGTCCGGCGGACGAGCCGCAGCGCCCCGCGGGCACGGGGGAGTCGCTGCCCGGGAGGCGTGAGCACATAGCTGACACCTGCGGCCTCGTATGAGCCGAGGTGACGCACGAGCTCTTCGGTGGGCGTGGGCGCACTCAGGGAACGGCCGCCGCCGTCGTTGCCGACGAAGAACACTGGGTTGACGTAGTTGTCGAGCCGGTGGCTGACGTAGCGGGTCCAGCTCGATGGAAGCGGCAGATCAATGTCGTTCAATGACGCCAGCCGCCAATAGCCGCCGTAGTTCGGGGCCAGCGGGCCGAGCGTGAAGAAGCGCTGCTCGCCGAGATGGGCCTGAAGGTAGGCGATCGGCTGCCGGTAGAGGTGCTCGGCCGTCGGGGCTGACAGCTCGTGGATCGCGAACATCAGACTCGCGTCGAGCGTCACGATCAGCGCGAGCCCGTAGCGCGCGACCCGACCGCGCCACACCGCACACGCGCCGATCGCAAGCACGACCCCCGCGCCCCACGCTATCTGCGCCCATGCCCATCGTGAGTGGCTGGCGCCCCCGTCGAGCCCGACCACCACCTTGTGTGCCTCGTAGGCGAGCAGCGCGACCACGGCGAGCGCCGCCGCGGTGGCGACGGTCGCCCGCCTGCGCCTGACCTCTCCGGCGGCGAGGCCGTCGATTGCAAGCGCCGCCAGGACGACGAGCGAGAACGTGATTGCGCCGAACGAGTAGCGGTAGAAGGCGACCGAGCTGCCGCCTGGGAGCGCCGGCAGCACGCTCCGCAGCAACGGCGGATCGCCGTACACAGTGCTGAGCGCGAGCACCACGAACACCGCCAGGATCAGCTTGAGCCCGCGACGTCCGGAGGCGAGTAGCGAGAGCACAGCTAGGAACGCCGCGGCGATCGACACGAACCCACCGGCGTACCCCCAGATCCTCGTGAGCGTTCCGCTCGCATCGGAGAACGCCATCACCGGCCCGTATACGTAGGGCAGCAGCAGCTGCGGGAAGGCGAACGCCGGCATCACGAGCGCGCTCGCGTGCCCATTGTGGAAGCCCACGTACTCGTGTGGGAGCGCCCCGGCGAACGTCACCAGAAACGGTGCGGCCAGGAGCAGGGCGGCGACTGCTCCGGCCACGGCCTTGCGCACGAGCCGCAGCAGCTGCTCGCGGTCGCCACAGCCGCAGCGCCACAGGAACCAGGCGAAAACGACGAGGCCATCGATGTATGCGCTCTCGGGAAAGCCCGCGTATAGCGACAGCGCCAGCGCCACCGAGATCAGCCACCAGCCACCGCGGCGGCGATCGACGCTGGCGGCGTGCGCCTGCTCCAAGCCGAGCACCGCCCACGGAAGGAACGCAATCGGATTGAACGCCGTCGTCGCGAGCCATGCGAACGCTCCGCTGACGCCAAACGCGGCAGCGCCGGCGACGCTCGTCGTACGACGGCATTCGAGTCGTCGTAGGACCAGATAGCAGCCGAGGCCGGCGATCAGCTCGAGCAGCAGATCTTCCCAGAACTGGCCGTTGGCGATCGCCAGCAGCAGCGTCGGCGGGAACAGCGCCGCCGACTGGCCCTCGCCAAGCAACGGCATGCCGACTCCCTCGTAGGGGTTCCACAGCGGCAGGCGGCCATTGAGGACATCGGCTGCCGCCTGGTGGCCCAGCGCCTGGGTGATGTAGCCATCGGTCGGGTCAAGCGTGTTGGCCCCGCGGATCAACCCGACGGAGTCCACGCTGAGAGCGGTGCCCGGGCCAAGCGGGTTCGGGTCGGTCAGTCCCGCGAGGTACGGCAGGTTGGCGATCAAGACGATCGCGACGACCACGAGCATTGCCCAGACATCGGGGTGAGCCCGCGGCTCGAACCGCCCCAGGCTCGCCGTCCGCGCACGTCCATGTCCACCGTGGGGAAGCTCACGGTTCAGCTGCCCTGCGGTGGCCATCGACGGCGATTCTCGCATGACCGTGAACCATGGCCCTCGCGTCCGATGTGCCGCTGCTACCTTCAAGCCGTGAGCACGACGGTCCGCCCCTCGGATCCTCAGACCGGACTGGCTGACGCAACGCTCGCCGCACCGGCAGTTCGGCTGGGACACGTGCACAAGAGCTTCAAGGTGCCGCACGAGCGCTACCACACGCTCAAGCAGCGTGCGCTGTACGCCTTCCGCAACAACACGTTCGACGTGCTACGGGCGGTCGACGACGTGAACGTCGACATCCAGCCCGGCGAGTTCTTTGGCATCGTCGGCCGCAACGGCAGCGGCAAGAGCACGCTGCTGAAGTGCCTCGCTGGGATCTACGCGGTCGATCAGGGGGATCTTGAGGTGCACGGGCGGCTGGCGCCGTTCATCGAGCTCGGGGTGGGCTTCAACCCGGAGCTGACCGCCCGCGACAACGCGATCATCAACGCGATCATGCTCGGGCTGACGCGCAAGCAGGCGGAGGAGCGGTTCGAGGCGATCGTCGAGTTCGCCGAGCTGGACGAGTTCATGGACCTGAAGCTGAAGAACTACTCGTCCGGGATGCAGGTGCGGCTGGCCTTCTCCGTGGCGATTCAGGTGGACGCCGACATCCTCCTGATCGACGAGGTGCTGGCCGTCGGCGACGCCAACTTCCAGCAGAAGTGCTTCGACCAGTTCGTCCGGCTGAAGGCGGAGGGAAGAACGATCGTGTTCGTCACCCACGACATGTCCGCGGTGGAGCGGTTCTGCGACCGGGCGATGCTGATGCACCGGGGAAAGGTCGTCGACATCTCGGATCCGGGCTCGATCGCGCGGCAGTACAACCAGCTCAACTTCCGCACGGTGCGCAGTGAGGCGCGCGAGCTCGGGGGCCCAGAGACGCTCAAGCGAGCGCCGGTGGCGGAGATCGTCGACGCCTGGTTCGAGTCGGCCGATCGCGAGCACATCTTCGAGGCGGCACAGGGATCGCCATGCTACGTCGCGTTCGAGGTCCGCTTTCACCAGTCGACCAGCGACCCGCTGTTCTCGATCGCCCTGCGTAACGAATTGGGGCAGACGTCGTTCGCCACCGGCACCCACCTCACCCATGGTCCAACGGGCGAGTTCGCGGCCGGAGCCGCGGCTGAGGTCCGGGTCCGCTTCGAGAACTGGCTAAGCCCGGGGCGCTACCGACTGACGGTCTCGGTGACTCGCAACGGCGTTGGCGCGGACGCGTATGACATGCGGGAGGACATCGCCTCTTTGGTAGTGCACGGCGGCCACAGCGGGGGCGGCGCCGTTGACCTGCCACACGAGTTCGAGATCGACGTCAGCTGATCGTCCGCCTCGGCGATCCGCTCGCCTCATCGCTCGCGCCGCTGCTGGGGCGCACGACCTAGACGCCGCCATCGATAGCTCGCGCGGTAGCCGAGCTTGAGCACGCTGAACATCGGCCGCCCGACCTGCGGGTGCATGGCCAGCGCCAGCAGCGGCCGCTGCAGGTCGACCGGCAAGATCCCGTGGGGACCGATCAGCCGCAGCGCGTCCTGGCTCAGCAGTCCGCGCATGAATCCGTACCGGCGCTCGGTCGCGCTCGCCGGGGTGACGGGCGCGTCACAGGTCTCGCGGTAGATCTGCAGCAGCTCGGCGGCCGCGCGATCCCAGCTCAAGCCGCGCGCGGCTTCGCGAATCGTGCGTATGTTCTGCTCCCGTGCGGAGCCCTCGCGCAGCAGCCGGAGTGCCGCCTCGGCGGTCAGCTCCGGGCTCCACGGCACGATCGGGGCGGCCTCGGGCGGTAGCACCTCGGCCAGCGCGGTGACCGGGGCCCATAGGCACGGGCGGTCGTGATCGGCGGCCTCGAACGGCACCAGGCCGAAGCCCTCGTGAACCGTCGGGTAGAGGACCAGCGCGGCGCGCTCGTACAGCCACGCCTTGCCCTCCTCGTTCACTCTCGAAAGCTCGATCACCGCGGCGGCGGCACTGGGGTGCTGCTCCAGCCAGTCCGTTTCGTCGGGCAGCGACGAGCCGTGCCTGACATGTGGCCCGGCCAGCAGCAGGTATCCCGGCCATCCGTGCCGCTCCCGCAGCTCGGCCAGCAGACGCAGTGCGAACAGACGGTTCTTGTGCCGGAAGTCGGTCCCCAGGCAGAGGATCGCCTCGGCGCCCTCGGGCAGCCGCTCCGCCCCGGGCGGCGCAACCGACCGCTCCGCGCGCGCACTGAACAGGGTGTGGTCGGTGCCGTTGTAGACGACGCTGGCACGGCTCGGATCCAGCAGGTCCTCGGCCAGCGCCTCGTCGCGGGCGTGCTCGGAGATGAACACGACGTGGTCGGCGATCGCCAGCGCCGATCGGGTGATCTCCCGGTAGCCCCGCCATCCGATCGAGCTGGCGAAGTACAGGGGGTTGTTGTAGGAGATCAGGTCCTGGTTGGTGACGATCAGCCGCTCGCCGAGGGGCGCCAGGAAGGCGAGGTCCTCGTCGCTGCCGATCTGGAACGGCCGATGCACGAGATCGGCCCGCTCGACGCCGCGCTGCTCGACGGTCTCAGGGTCGACGAGGCGAACGCCGGGCAGGGATTGCAGCGTTCGCTCGGCGTAGTCGCCCGGCTGTTCCGGCATGATCACGGTGATCCGCAGCTGCTCGGTGCGGCTGAGCGCAGCGATCACCTCCAGAACCTGCAGCTGGGTGCCGGTCATCGGTCCGGTGAGGATGCGAGCATCGATCACCACGGAGGTTCCCGTCAGCGCCCTGCGGGCCACAGCCAGGGCTCTGGCCAGCGGTCTCGAGTAGTCCTCCTCCGCGTCCTTGACCGCCTCGTGGTAGTAGGGATAGCGATCGGCGAGCATCTGCTCGTGCTGGCTCTGCGCCGGGTTCGGCTGTCCGTCCGGCGCCAGGCTCGCTCCACCGGTATGCAGCACGAACACGTCGTCTGCCAGCACGTGACACAGCCCGGCGTTCACGCAGCGCTGAGAGAAGTCGACCTCCTCGCCGTATCCGGGCTCGAACGCCGGATCGAAGTCGCCCACCAGCTCCAGGGCGCTGCGGCGGATGTACACGCAGTGGCCGATCGCGGTCGGCAGCCGTGGCCGGATCCGCAGCGCCGCCGCACGCACTGCCGCCGCCGCTCGATCGAGCGTCCAGCCGGCTGGAAGCTCGCGGACCGGATGGTTGCGACGCGGGACCGTGACGATCGAGCCATTGTTGGTGAGCGCCGTGGCGGTCGCCACGCGCGTGTCGGCGTATGCCGCGTCCCGCAGCCCGTCCAACCATCCCTCGGCCACCTCGCAGTCCGAATTGAGGATCACCACGTCAGCCGGCGCGGCCGCGGCAAAGGCGCCGTTGACGTTGGCGGGAAAGCCAACGTTGCGCTCGCGGCGGAGGTAGCTGACCTCGTGCGGTGCTTGTGAGGATGCTGCCAGCTCCGCGACGAGCTCGGCCGAGCGCGGATCGGGGCTGGCGTCATCACAGATCAGGATCCGCACGTCCGGGGCGGTGTGAGCGAGCACGCGGTTCAGGCACTGCGCGAACCGCTCGTGCCCGCCGAACACGGGAATGCACACGATCGCCTCACCCCGCCGAGCGCCAAGCACCTCCCCGGGGTTGATCGACGACAACCTCACTGCGCGTGATTATTCCGGTTTGGAGCGGTACCCCGAACCGCCGCTGCTAGCTTGCACAGCCGATGACCACCGAGCTCCTGAGCCCGAGCGTTCCACAGCGACACCGGCCGTCGGCGCTAGGCAGCGATACGCGGCGCTTCGTCGAGCTCGCGCTGACGATCGCGCGCACCGACTTCAAGCTGCGCTACTTCGGCTCGGTGCTCGGCTACTTCTGGCAGCTGATGCGCCCGCTGCTGTTCTTCGGGGTCATCTACGTGTTCTTCACGCAGATCCTCCACGTCGGCAAGGGGGTTCCGCACTACGGGGTCTACCTGCTGACGGGGATCGTCCTGTGGACGTTCTTCGGCGAGGCCACCGGCAACGCGGTCAGCTCACTGGTGGGGCGCGAGTCGCTGCTGCGCAAGGTGCGCTTCCCCCGCCTCGTGATCCCCCTGGCGGTGACGATGACCTCCGTGTTCAACCTGGCGATGAACTCGATCGCGGTGATCGTGTTCGCCCTGATCAACGGCGTCATGCCAACGCTCAGCTGGCTGTGGATGATCCCGATCGCGCTCGGCTTCATCGTCATCGCGCTCGGCGTGGGGATGCTGCTGTCGGCCCTGTACGTGCGGTTTCGCGATGTCCAGCCGATCTGGGAGGTGACGCTCCAGATGCTGTTCTACGCCTCGCCGATCATGTACCCGGCGTTCGATTACAAGGGGTTGGAGCACCTGGCGATGCTGAATCCGTTCGCCGTGCTGCTGGAGCAGATGGGCCATTCGTTCGTGCACGCTCACAGCTACTACCTGAAGGTGAATGGGCAGCTGCAGCTGCAGGTGCCGTGGCGCTCCGCCTACGTGGCCGCCGGCGGCTGGCCGCACCTGATCGTCGCGCTGGCGTTCATCCCAGCCGTGTTTGCGCTCGGCCTGTGGTTCTTCACCCGCGAGGCGCCGTACTTCGCGGAGAATCTGTAGCCGCGCGCCCGCGCAGGGCGCCCAGTGAGGGTCCGTAGGAGAACATGACGAGACGAGATCGGCGCCCCGTCGGCTGCATCGATCAGCCAGCTGCGAACGCGATCCTGCACGACGGGTCGCTGCTCGTATGCGGGTGGGCCTACGATCCCGCCGGTCCGATCTTGGGGGTGGAGATCAGGCTCGGGAACAAGCGACTCGGTCTCGCCCGGTTCGGCTTGACGCGCGACGACGTAGCGGAGGCGCTGCAGGATCATGCGGCGACCGCCAGTGGCTTCGAGTTCGCCACCGACCTGATGTCCGATCGTCCCCAGGGACCGGCGCAGATCGCGGCGGTGGCAATTCGCGCGGACAGGAGCACAGTCACCATCGGTCGGGTGGACGTCGAGGTCGCGGAGATCGTAGGCGCTCCGTTCCCGACCAGCTTCGCGGTGCAGCTCGAGCGGCCGCGTCCGGACACGACACTCGAGACAGGCTGGTTGAGCGTGCGCGGCTGGGCGTTTGCCGGCGATGCGCACGTGAGCCACGTGGAGCTGTGGTGGGACGGGCGCCCGCTGGGCCGGGCATCGCTCGGGCGTCCGCGGTGGGATGTTGCCGAGCGCCTGGGCTCTCCGCAAGCCGTGCTCAGCGGCTTCGAGTTTCACGGACGGATCGACGCAGACGGATCAGCATCCGAGCCGTTGGATGCCCCACTCCAGGCTGTGGTCACCTGGACCGACGGACGCCGGGAGGCCTCCCGACCCATCTGGGTTCGCAGCGTCTCGCCGGTGAGCGACCCAGCCGGTCAGGCACTCGCGCCGGCACGGAGGTCACAGCGGCCGAGCGATGTGAACAGCGGCGCGTCTGGCCTGATGGGCCAGACGCGCCGGCGGTCGACGCGGTTGCTGATCGTCGCTCGCGGGCTCGATCACGGCGGCTCTCAGCTGCGGATGGCCGAGTTCGTGGAGCATCTCGACCGCGATGGCGGCTTCGAGATCACGGTGCTCGCCCCCGAGGACGGTCCCCTGCGCGCGCGGCTCGAGCGTGCAGGCGCCACGATCGAGGCCGCCCCAGCCGTGCGCCTGGATGACCGTCGGGAATATGAGCGTGCGATCGATCAACTGGGGGAGCGCATCGCGGGTCGATTCGACGTCGTGTACGCCGCCACGGTCACGGGATTCCCGGCGATCGAGGCCGCCGCCGGACTCGGCCTGCCGACGATTCTCCGGGTGGGTGAGGCGGCCCGGCTGCAGGAGGTCGTCAGCTGGCTGTACGGAGACCTCGACCCGGGGGTTGCGGCCCACGCGCGCCGAGCATTCGCGGCGGCCACGGTGGTCATCAGCACCTCGCATCTGGCGATCAGCACGTACCGCGGTGACGGCTACTCAGCCCGCTTCGTCGTGCTTCCATCGGGAGTGCAGCTCGGAACCGGTGGGCAGCGACAGCACAGCGGCGAGCGGGATCAGGTGCGCCGCCGCTACCGCCGGCAGCTTGGGATCGATCCGGCTGCGCTGCTGCTCGTCTGCGCCGCCAAGGTCTGGCCGATCAAGGGTCAGTCGGTGCTCGCACTGGCGCTCGCGCACGCTGGCGAGGCCGGGATCGCGTGTGCGCTGCTGGGAGACGCCGAGCCGGGCTACGGCGAGGCGATCGATGCCTTCACCGAGGCGACAGGGCTCGTGGACCGGATCTCGGTGCTTCCGTTCGAGCCGTCCCTGGGCGAATGGTGGCGGGCCGCCGATGTCGGGGTCTGCTGCTCGGAGACCGAGTCGATGCCGGCCGCGGTTCTGGAGGCGATGGCCGCGGGGCTTCCCGTGCTCGCCTGCCGCGTTGGCGATGTCGAGCGGGTCGTCGAGCCAGGGGTCACGGGGTGGCTGTGCGAGCCCAATGACGTGCGGTCGCTGGCCGAGGCGCTCCGGGAGGTCGCGCAGACGCCCACGACAGTGCGATCCAGCATGGGTGAGCGCGCCTATCAGCTGATGCGCTCCTACGATCGGGAGACCCTGCTGGCACGCGCCGTCGAGCTGTTACGCGGGATCGCCGGCGGTGAGCTGCCGAGCTGGGTCGACGAGGCACAGTGAGCCGAGGCTGCACCACGAGAACGACGGAGAGCCCGCACCGCGGGGTGCGGTACGGGCTCCTCCTGGACGACCCTGGTAGGGCTGGGGGGCCGTCCGACGATCCGCGAGAAAGGGGGCGATACTCGCGGACCAGTTGACTTCCTTGTCACCTGCCAGCATAGCGGCCGCCGTCCGCGGCGGGGGCAATTACCCGTGCGCAAGCCCTCCGCTAACCGCGACGTAATCGCATCGCAGTACCGTTTCAGGCCCCTGCCGCAGTTGCTTCCCAACCTGCCTTCGAGCGCCGCGGCTTCTGGAAGTGATCGGACGGTGCCGACAAGCTCAGCTCAGCCGCATCGCGCCCCCACCGAGGGGGCGCCCTCGCTGGACGTGCTCGGGCTGCCGGTGGCGCTGACCGACTACGAGGGCACGCTCGATCTGATCGACCGCCTCGTCGAGCGGCGCGAGCAGGCCTACGTGTGCGTGTGCAACGTGCACACGGTGATGGCCGCCAGCGAGGACCGTGAGCTGCGCTCGGCGCTCGACGGGGCGTGGCTCAACGTCCCCGACGGGCAGCCGCTGGTGTGGGCCGTGAACGCGCTCGGCCAGTCACTCCCCGGGCGCGTCTACGGTCCCGAGCTGATGTGGCGCGCATGCGCGCGGGCCGCCCGCAGCGGCCAGCGCTTCTACCTGTACGGCGGCCGCGACCAGGACGCGCTGGCGCAGCTGGCGGACAGGCTGCGCGCGAGCCATCCCGGGCTGCGAATCGTGGGCGGCTACTCGCCGCCGTACCACCCGCTCAGCGAGGAGGAACGCGAGGCGATCAGCGCCGAGATCAACGACTCCGGCGCCGACGTCGTGTGGGTGGGGATCGGCGTCCCCAAGCAGGAGAAGTGGATGGCCGCGATGCGCCCCCACCTGCAGGCGCCGCTGCTGATCGGCGTCGGCGCGGCGTTCGACTTCCACGCGGGGCTCGTGGCGCAGGCGCCGCGGTGGATGCAGGACCGGGGGCTGGAGTGGGCGTACCGCCTGACCCAGGAGCCCGGCCGGCTGTGGCGGCGCTACCTGCGCTACAACCCGCAGTTCGTGGTCGCGTTCGCGCGCCAGCTCGCACGCGATCGCCACACCGCCGCAAGCCGCCGCCGCACCACCGCGAGCAGCCGCCGCACCGCCGCAGGCAGCCGCCGCACCACCGTAAGCAGCCGCCGCACCACCGCAAGCAGCCGCCGTACCAGGGCGCGCGATCGCCGCACCACCGCGAGAGACTGAACGCCACGCCGCCGCACGACTCGATGCCAGACCCGCCGGCGGCCACGGTCGTCATCCCCACCCGTCACCGCGCCTCCTACCTGGAGGTGGCGCTCAGCTCGATCGGCCCACAAGCGCTCGCCACCGGCGCCGAGGTGCTGGTCGTCAGCGACGGCTCCGACCCAGCGACCGAGGCGGTCGTCCGCCGGCACCGCGTCCGGCGCCTGGAGCTGGCGGCTGGCGCGGGGCTGAACGCCGGGCGCAACGCCGGCGCCGGCGCCGCCCGCAGCGAGCTGATCGTGTTCGTCGACGACGACGTCGAGGCGCTCGACGGCTGGCTCGCCGCACTGCTGCAAGCGGCCGCTCGCCATCCCGAGCACGACGCCTTCGGCGGGCCGATCATCCCGCGCCTGGAGGGACGCCTCAGGGCCTGCGGCCGCGAGCCGGCTCCGATCACCGCGCTCGACTACGGCGACGCCGATCGTGATGCCACGGTCGTGTGGGGAGCGAACATCGCGATCCGGGCGGCCGCGCTGACGCGGCTCGGCCCGTTCGACGAGTCGCTGCGCGGACGCGGCGACGAGGAGGAATGGCTGCTGCGCCTGCGCGCCTCGGGCGGCAGGATCCGGTACGTGGCCGACGCGAGGCTGCTGCACCGCCGCGACCGCGACGACTCGAGGCTGACCCGGATGGTCCCCGCCGCCTATCGCCTCGGCCAGACCGCACGCCGCTTCGACCGCCGCAAGGGCGTCGCACCGCCGCTCCGTCGCGAGCTGCGCACGCTCGCCGGATCTGCCTGGCACGCTGGGCGCCGGCGGTGCGCGTACGGGGTCGTGTTCGCGGCACACACGGCCGGACGCCTGCGCGAGCTCTCCCGGGAGCGTCGGCGGTGACGCCCGAGCCACCGCGGGACGGGCCGATCCGTCCCGTGTCACCGCTGGAGGCAGCGACGAGCCCCGAGTCGCCGGCGGACGACTTCCTCACCGGCGCCAGCGGGTATGTCGCGGGCGTCAGGCGATCGACGCTCACGCGGCTCGCGGACGCGGCGCTCGACCTCAGCGAGACCGTCCAGCGGACGCGGCTGCGACGCGACGCCGCTGCGTCGCCGGTCCGGCGGGTGCTGGTGCTGTCGCTGGTGCGCCGCGACGTTCCCAACCTGCTCGCGAGCGCGCACCACGAGCTGGCGCGCTCGCATCACGAAGTCCGCTTCGAGCTCGCGGAGGCGGGACGGGGCGGCAAGTTCGAGAACCTCAACGAGCTGCTGGCGCGAGCCCCGGCTGACGGCCACGACTGGCTGCTGGTGGTCGACGACGACGTCCGCCTGCCGCGGAGCTTCCTCGACGACTTCCTGTTCCTGGCCGAGCGCTTCGAGCTGGCGATCGCCCAGCCCGCCCACCGCCGCTACTCGCACGCCGCTTGGGCGGTGACCCGGCGCCGCCGCGGCAGCGTCGTGCGGGAGACGGCATTCGTCGAGATCGGTCCGGTGGTGGCCTTCCACCCGCGGACGTTTGCGACGCTGCTGCCGTTCCCGCCGCTGCGGGCGGGGTGGGGACTCGACAATCACTGGTCGGCGCTGGCGGCGGAGCGCAGCTGGCGGATCGGCGTCGTCGATGCCACGCCGATCGAGCACATGCTGCGGCCGCCGGCCGCCTCCTACGACCGCCGCGCCGCCATCGCCGAGGCGCGCCGGTTCCTCGCCGACCGCGCGTACGTGCGCGCCGACGAGGCCCAGCGCACGCTGGCAACCCACCGTCGCTGGCAGGCGTGATGAGAGTCCTCGTGGTGACCGAGTACTACCCCAGGGAGGGCGATCCCGTCCGCGGCGTGTGGGCGCACCGGCAAGCGCTGGCGGCACGGCAGGCGGGAGCCGAGATCCGCGTGCTGGTGCTGCACCGCCCGATCCCGCCGATCAGCTCGATCCGCCGGCACAGCCTGAGCGCCGCTGGTCGCGAGCTGCTGCAGCCCGCCCACGCCGAGCTCGACGGCCTGCACGTCGACTACCTCCGCTACCTGTCGCCTCCCCGCCCCTGGTCCTACGGCTCGTGGGGCGCGTGGGCGGCGCCGTGGCTGCGCCGTCGCCTCGCGCAGCTGCGCCGCAGCTACCCGTTCGAGCTCGTCCACGCCCACTACGCGCTGCCGGCCGGCGACGCGGTGCGCCGGGCCGCGCCCGAGCTACCGCTGGTCGTCTCGATCCACGGACACGACGTGTTTGGCGCCGGCGCCGGCGGGGTCCGCGTGCACGGGGCGCTG
>JASHQV010000051.1 GCA_030038955.1 Solirubrobacteraceae bacterium | reverse complement strand
GCTACACGGGCGTGGTCGCTGCCGAGCAGCTTCCGGGCGGCGAGGTCGCGCTCGCGGTCGAGGCGGTCAAGCCGCCCGTGCCCGCCTGCTTGCCGACGACCGCGTACACGATCCACAGGACCGGCACGGCCAAGAACGGGATCCCGATCTACGCGGCCACGCCGATCAACCCGGCGAGCACCGCGACGACGAAGGCTCGCTGACGTTACGGACGCGCATTGAGGACGCTACGGACGCGCATTAGGGACGCTACGGACACGCATTGAGGACGCGCACGGGGCGCAGCCGGCTCACGGACGCGCGCGGTGTCGGCTCGGCTCGCGCCCCGGCACCTGCTGCGGCGCCGGAAAGCTCGGCGCGGGCGACGGGTCGCGCCGCAGCGGCCGCCCCGGCTCGACGCTCAGCTGCTCCCCGTCGTGGATGATCTGCAGCGGCTTGTCGCCACGCACCGTGTAGGTCACGCTGTCGTGGTCGATCTCGACCTGCAGCCGCTGCCCCCGCACGACCAGCCGGAACGCCAGCCGCTGCAGCTGCTCGGGCAGGCGCGGTGCGAAGCTCAGCACGCCGTCGTGATCGCGCATCCCGCCGAAGCCGTTGACCGCCCCGATCCAGGCGCCCGCCAGCGACGCCATGTGCAGTCCGTCGCGCGTGTTGTGCTGCAGGTCGTCGAGGTCGATCAGCGCCGCCTCGCACCAGTAGTCGTAGGCCAGCTGCATGTGCCCGAGCTCGGCTGCCACGACCGCCTGCGTGCACGCCGACAGCGACGAGTCGCGCACCGTGATCCGCTCGTAGCAGTCGAAGTCGCGCGCCTTCTGCGCGAGCGTGAACGCATCGCCCCGGTGCTGCAGCGCCAGCACCAGGTCGGCCTGCTTGACGACGCGCTTGCGGTACAGGTCGAAGTACGGGAAGTGCAGCAGCAGCGGGTACTGGTCCTCGGCGGTGCGGTCGAAGTCCCACTCCTGATGGCGCTCGAACAGCTCGGTCTGCGGGTGCACCCCCAGCTCCTCGTCATAGGGGATCAGGATCGCCTCGGCCGCCGCCTGCCAGTCCGCCGCCTCGTCCTCGTCCGCGCCCAGCTCGGCGGCCGCGTCCGGGAAGCGGGCGACCGCGGCTGCCGCCTGGCGCAGGTTGCGCTGCGCCATCAGGTTCGTGTAGACGTTGTTGTCGGCCACGGCGGTGTACTCGTCGGGGCCGGTGACGCCGTCGATCCGGAAGCGCCCGGCGGAGTCGAAGTGCCCCAGCGAGCGCCACAGGCGCGCGGTCTCGACCAGCAGTGCCAGCCCGGTGGTGCGGGCGAACTCCCGGTCCTCGCTGACCTCCTGGTAGCGGACGACGGCGTCGGCCACGTCGGCGGCGATGTGGAACGCTGCCGTCCCCGCCGGCCAGTAGCCGGAGCACTCCTCGCCGTGGATCGTGCGCCACGGGAAGGCGGCGCCGCGCAGGCCGAGGGCGCGGGCGCGCTCGCGCGCCAGATCGAGTGTCTCCTGCCGCCACCGGAGCGCATCGCGGACCGCCTCGGGGGCCGTGTACGACAGCACCGGTAGCACGAACATCTCGGTGTCCCAGAAGGTGTGGCCGTCGTAGCCCGACCCGGTAAGCCCCTTGGCGGGGATCGCCCGCACCTCGGCCCGCGCCCCCGCCTGCAGCGTGTGGAACAGCGCGAACCGCACCGCCTGCTGGAGCTCGTCGTCACCCTCGACCTCGACGTCGGCCCGCTCCCAGAAGTCCTCCAGGTACTGGCGCTGCTCCTCCACGAGCCCGTCCCAGCCCGTGTGGCGGGCCTCGGCCAACGCGGCGCGCACCTGATCGCCGAGCGCCGAGCGCGAGCGCTGCGCGGACCAGCCGTAGGCGATGTACTTGACGATCCGCAGCCGCTCGCCCTGGGGGACGGTGGCGGCCACCATCACCCGCCCGATGTCCTCACGGCTCTCGGTGAACACCTCGGTCTCCTCGGGCCCGTCGACGACGTGGTCGATGCCGGCCGCCACGCGCAGGCAGCTGCGCGCGGTCGTGTGGATCAGCCACGTGAGCGCCTCGCGATCGGCGAAGTACTCGGACTGCAGCGGCGCCTCGAGCACGGCGGCCGCGCGCGGATCTGCGGCGCCGATCGCGAGCGGCACGTTCGGGACCTCGAGCGGCTCGTTGGCGACCAGCTCCGACTGCACGACCAGCCTGAGGTCGTCGCTGAGCGGCTCGACCTCATAGCTGATCGCCGCCACCGCCCGCTGCGCCAGTGACACCAGCCGCGTGCTCGTCACCCTGACCGCGTCGCCGCTCGGCGCCACCCACTCGGCGCTGCGGTGCAGCAGGCCGGTGCGAAAGTCGAGCACCCGCTCGTGGTGGCGCAGCTGCCCGTAGCGCACATCGAACGGCTCGTCCCCGACCAGCAGGCGGATGATCTTGCCGTTGGTCACGTTGACGACCGTCTGGCCCGACTCAGGGTTGCCGTAGCCGGCCTCGGCGTAGGGCATCGGGTGCAGCTCGTGGAAGCCGTTCAGGTAGCTGCCGGGGAGGCCGTTGGGCTCGCCCTCGTCGAGGTTCCCGCGCAGGCCGATGTGACCGTTGGCGAGCGCGAACACCGACTCGGTCTGCGCCAGCTGGTCGAG
>JASHQV010000462.1 GCA_030038955.1 Solirubrobacteraceae bacterium | reverse complement strand
ACGTTCGGGACGTCAAGCGGCACATCCGCCAGCTGCCGGAGCACCCGGTCGACAAGCCCGCACTGAAAGCCGGGCTACACGCGTCCCTACACGGTCGCCAGCGCCAGCCACAGATCGTGCGCAACTACTTCGAGGTGCCGTGCGTCACTTACGTCGCCTAACCAGGGCTTACTAGCCAACCGCAGCAATATCCATTTACCAGCGGGCAGCGAGGACCTGCTCGAGCGCCGAGCCCGCCGCCAGCCGGGCCGCACCCATAACCGTGGCCTCGCGGCCCAGCCTACTGGAGCGGATCTCGGTCTCCCATGCCAAACGGCGAACACTGTCGCGGACCCCGCTGAGCAGCAGCCGGCTCTGCCCGACACCGCCGCCGAGCACCAGCAGGCCGGGATCAAGGATTGCAATCACGGCCGCTGCTACCTGCCCGATCTCCCGCGCGTGAGTCGCCACTACCGCTTGCAGGCTTGCGTTGCCGGCTGCCGCACCAGCGAAGATCGAGGCCGCGTCGAAGCCTGACTGAGTTCCCAGCTCCGCGACACGTCGAGCACGTCTGATCAGACCGGCGGCACCTAGGTGCCTCTCCAGCTCGTATTGGCGCGGAGTGTCGGTAGCACTCCAGGGATATGGTAGGCACGCTACCTCACCGGCACCACCCCCGCCACCGCGCAACAGCCGCCCCTCGTTGACGATCCCGAGTCCAATCTTCACACCGACCTGCAGATATGCGAACGTCGAGACGCCTGCTGCGGCCCCAAATTCCCACTCGGCGATCGCCGCGCAGTTGACGTTGTTCTCAACCGAAACCGAGAGTTCCGGGTAGCACGGACACGCCGTGACTGCCTCAACCACCGGCCGTAGCTCAACCGGAACGGGCTGGCCGAATTCGATCCTGATCGGTGCCGCCACTACGCAGCTACGCGGTCGGGCGCCGCGCGCCTCGAGTTCGTCTGCGATCCGCCGGATTAGCGGTGCGGCGACGGCCGCAGCCTCCTCACTGGCATCGCTTGTTGATGGCCGAAGCGCCTCCTCTGCGGACTGCAGAATTCGACCATCAATCGCCACTGCGCGGACACTGACCGCGGTCGTTCCGAGATCGACGCCAAGTGCGTAGCCGGCCGCCTCTGCGACCTGATAAACGGCCGCCGGGCGACCAAGGGATCCCCGTTGCATACCGGTCTCACTGATCAACTGGGCGTTCGCCAATCGCTTGACTCCGCCCGATACCGTCGCCTTCGAGATGCCAAGCCGGTCCGACAGCATCGCCCGGGTTGCCTCTCCAACGTGGATGATCTCCAGTAACACAGCGCGCTCTGCTGCGTTCAGCTGGAGGCCGATCTTGGCCGCGGCGGTCCCGTGCTTTGCGCCCTCCCGTGCGTTGTACATGGCTGGTGGCCTCTCCCGAGCTAGTGCACCTTAACTTGCGGCTGGGGATACCGAAAGGTGCCGCTCTCCAGACGTCGATGCTCGGCGCTGCGGCAGGCTAACACCTGGAGCGCAACCGTCTCGTAGATCGTATCGATGAGTCGACCAGCAGGGGTCGGAAGCTCCAAGGTAGCCACACCGCCCAGGCTGGTCAGTTCCACTGTAGGTGCGGGCGCCAGCTGCACGGCTACGCACCCGGTTCTACTCGCCTGCCTGCGGATCGTGGCGATCCCTTCATCGGAGCCATCGCCGACGATCACGATTCCCCGACCGGCTTCCAGGGGCTCCATCGGGCCGTGGAGGTAGAAGCGCGAGCCAAACCATGCGCACGGGATCCTGGCAGCCTCACGGTACAGCAGCGCTCCCTCGGCGGCACTCGCCAACGCCTGCTGGGTCGCAACGAAGTCGATCGCCCCGCTCGCCGCCAGAGCAGCGGCGACTTCATCGACCCGAGCATCGATCGCGTCGATGAGCCCGGTAACGACCTCAGGCACCGCCGCCCAGGCAGCCTCTCGTCGCGCAGCTTCGCGCTCGCTCGCCCACGCGGACACCAGCAATGCGAGCGCCTGCAGCGTGGCGGTGTAGCTGACCGTCGCGGGAACTGAGTCTCGTCCGGCGCCGCAGTTCACAGCGAGATCGACGAGCGACGTCAGCGTGCCACCAGGGTTGGAGGTGACCGATACGACGAACCCCTTGCCGCACGTCCGGATCCGGTCGACGGCATGGACAGTCTCCAAGCTCTCCCCCGATGCTGAGATCGCAATGTACGTATCTGCGACATCGAAGTCGTCTTGCCAGAGCTCAGCCGCGTCAATTGCAGTCGCACGCACGCCGAGCTTCCACAGCTCTCGCACCACAGCGATCGCAGCGTAGTAGCTGGCGCCGATTCCGAGGGTCGCGACGCTTCCAGCGACTGGGCGGCGATGACGAAGCTCAGCGGCTACCGCGGCGAGCGCCGTCCTGTACTCCTCTAGAACGTCGGGTTGAAGTGCGATCGCATCGCGGCTAGGAATCTTCTCCACGTATTGCCTCCTGTTGTCTCTAGAGCCGACGCCGCCAACATGGGCGCGTCATGGCAAACCGCCTCAAGTCGACGTGCGGGCATTCGCAAGTGCCATGACGCCCGAGCCGGCGTCGTTCACCGTTCCCGAAGACGCACCTCAAGAGCGTCTCTGAGCGCGTCGCCGACCAGGTTGAAAGCCGCCACAGTAAGCACGATCGCCAGTCCAGCTGGGTAGATCAGCCACCAATAACCGTCGTAGATGTAGTTGAGGCCATCAGTCAGCATGCCGCCCCAGTTGGCCGCGGGAGGCGGTGGCCCGAGACCGAGATATGAGAGCGCTGCGAGCAAGAGGATCGAATCGGCAACCGTGAAGGTGCCCAGCACTACGATTGTGCCAATCGCGTTCGGGATGATGTGCCGCACAATGATCCGTTCGTCCCGAGCCCCCACGGCCTTTGCTGCCAGCACGTACTCCCTGACCTTGAGCGACAGTGACTCGCCCCGTACGAGCCGTGCGGTTGGTAGCCACGAGATCAGCGCAATGACTAGGATCAGGCGCGGGACAGTGGGCGGGAACATGCTGACCAGCACAAGCACCAGGAGCAATGACGGGATCGACAGGAATGCGTCGACGACCCGCATCATCGCGGCGTCCAGCCAGCCGCCGAAGTACCCAGCGATGGCACCCCACGCGGTTCCGAAAATCGTTGCCACCGCGGCTGCCGCTAACCCCACCTCCAGCGAGGATTGCCCGCCTAGCATCAGTCGCCCGAGTACGTCGTAGCCGACCTCGTCAGTACCCAGCAGGTGGCGAGCACTCGGTGCCTCGGTGACTTGGTTCAGGTTGGTGTGCACCTGATCGGTGACATAGATGTGCGGCCCTACAAAGCTGAACAGCACCATGAAGACGATCACGCCGACACCCACCGTCGCCAGCCGATTCTGGAGGAAGACATCCAGAATCGCGCGGCCGATGCCGGTCGACGTCATGGGTTCGGCGAGTTCCGGCTGTGGCGTCGGGCGCAGCTCGTCGGCCGCCTGCAGATCGACTGTCACGGCAAGCCTCCGCGTACTCCCAGCAGGACAGTCATGCCTGCCTGACCCGCGGATCCGCGACCGCGTACAGGAGGTCGGCGAGTAGCGAGCCAGCAACCGTCGCGATCGCGATCACGACGGCAAATCCGAGCAGCACCGGATAGTCGTGAGTACTGGCCGCATTCCAGAACAACAGACCCATCCCTGGGTAGTTGAATACAGACTCGGTCACGACGGCCCCGGACAGGGTCGCCGGCAAGCTCAACCCCACGAGGGTAATGATTGGGATCAGCGAGTTCCGTAGCACGTGGCGACTGATGACTTTCCACTCGGACACTCCAGTGGCTCTGGCTGTGCGGATGTAGTCCTGAAGCAGACTTTCGATCGCAGACGATCGCATGTAACGGCTGAAGTACGCGATCGTGACTGTCGCCAGTGTCGCAACCGGCAATACCAGGCCCTGCGGATCTCCGAGGATCGCCACGACCGAGGTACCCTGCGGCGCCTCGGGCGGTAACAGATGCAGATTCACCGAGAACACGAGGATCAACAGGATCCCGAGCCAGAAGATTGGCATCGAGTAACCGACGAATGAGATGGTGGTCCCGCAGTAGTCAAACAGGCGGTTGCGCCGAACCGCCTGCAGTAGGCCAGCAGGCACCGCGACCAGCAACGCGACCATGTAGGATAGGCCTACTAGCACTACAGTCTTCGGTAGGTTCTCGACTAGAAGCGAGCCGACGCTCTGGTTGTAGTGGTACGAGTAACCGAGCCGGCCACGGACCAAATCTCCAAGGAACCTGACGTACTGAATGTAGATGGGTTTGTTGTAGCCGTTCTGCACAATGAACGCGTGCACCTCGGCGGGGCTCGCACGTGGCCCAAGAAGTGCCCGCGCGGGTCCACCTGGAAGCAGGTGGATCAGGATGAACACGACAATCGTGACCAGGATGATCACCACCAGCGATTGCGCGAATCGATGTGCCAGGAACGCGCTCACCGGCTAATGGACTCCGTCAGCGGTCGTTGCAGCGGAAAGTGGCAGGCAGCCTGATGAGCGTCTATGTTGAATACGCGCAACGGCGGCTCCTGCTCGCCACAGATCGCCTGCGCGAACTTGCAGCGGGTCCTGAATCGACATCCTGACGGTGGCGCCCCCGCAGACGGGAGCTCGCCGCTCATTGAG
>JASHQV010000461.1 GCA_030038955.1 Solirubrobacteraceae bacterium | reverse complement strand
AACGCCGCCTACGAGGCAATGGGGTTCGACACCGCGCTGCGCTACGGCGGCGACCTGGCCGTGCTGCTGAATGCCACGTCGACGCCGGAGTACAACGCGTTCGACCGGATCCGCAGCGAGCAGGGGTTGACTGCGGCGATTCGGTGGCGAACCGAGCAGTTCAGGCCGTTCCAGTAGCGGTGCCCGCTCCCTCGCCGAGCTGCCGGCCAGGGACGTCAAACCAGGCACTCGCATTGTCCGCCAGCACCCGTCTCAGCCAGCCGTCGGGGAGCAGCGCCCGAAGCTGTTCCACGGCGACGCTGTCCCAGTCCGGATAGCCGCTGCCGAATACGAGCAGCTCGGCGCCGCCGAAGCTCTCCAGCAGGTGCACCCAGGCGCCGGCGTCGGCTCCGATCTCGATCGGCCCGGCGGAGACCCGGACGTGGTCGCGGAGGTATTCACTGGGCAGCCGGCGCGCCCAGGGGATCTCGCGACGCAGCCCCCTGTAGTTGGCGTCAAGCCGCCACATGAACGGAGCGATCCAGGTCGCGCCTGACTCCAGGAACACCAGCCGCAGGTTCGGGTGGCGCTCGAACACGCCGTGCGTGATGAAGCTGGTCAGGTGGCTCATGAACGACTGCGGCACGAGCGCGTAGAACTCGAGGTAGAAGTTGATCGTGCCCTGCGCGGCCGGTGCCGGGGTGATCCCGCCGGCGCTCGGGGCGTGGACGGCCAGCGGAAGGCCACTGGTGGCCGCGGCCTCGTGGATCGGCTCGAACAGCGGGTGGCCGAACGGCTTGCCGATCCCGTTGTCGGCGATCAGCACCTGCTTCATGCGCGGGTGGCCTGCCATCCGCCGGATCTCCTGCGCGGCCAGCTCCGGGTGCTGGTTGGAGACGACGATCGACCCGTAAAGTCGGTCGTCGCGCGCGAGGCACTCCTGTGCCAGCCAGTCGTTGGCCGCTCGCGCCACGGCGGCCGCGTAGTAGGGGTTCGGGTTGGTGTCGACCCACCTGGCCTCCGACGGCACGAGGATCGCGGCGACGATTGCGGACGGGTCGAGGTGGTCGGAGATCGTGAACTCGAGGTCGGTACCCGGTTCGCAGTCCGGCGGCTCTGAGCCATCGCGAAAGTGTGCTGCCGGATTGGCAAAGCGGCTGCGCGACGTGTAAGGGAGGATGAATCCGGGCTCGCCGGAGGTGGCGAACTCCCGCCACCCCTCGTCGAGGTACGGGAGCAGCGTCGTGCGGTCCTTCCAGCCGTGATGGACGTCACAGTCGACCGTGCCGATGCGCTCGACCGTCACGCTGCCGCCCCCGTTCCTGGCGACTGTTCGCCGACGCCGGCGCCGCTGCCATCCGCGTGGCGGGCGACGTCCACCAGCACCCGGCCGTCATGCACCTCGATCGGATAGGTGCGCAGCCGGAACTGATGGTTCCAGCACGCGCGACCGGTGCGCACGTCGAACTCCCAGCCGTGCCAGGGACAGGAGAGCACCGGCTGGTCGCCGTCGCACGCCGGCTCGGCCGTCCCCTGCTCGTCGGCAACCAGCAGCGGTCGGAGGCGACCGCGGCAGACTGGGGCGAGCTGATGGGGGCACACGTTGCGCACCGCGTACAGCCGTCCCTGCCAGCGGATCACGCCGATCTCCTGCTTGCCGGCCTGCCTGACCGTGACTGCGCCCTCGGGGAACTCGGATGCGCAGCCGACGTCGATCACGCCTGTCCGGTCGTCAGTCGCTCGGCGGGTGGTCCCGAGGCGGTCTCCGTCCAGCCGTACAGGCTGGCGGCGTTGTCGTGGAAGACCTTCTGGTGCCAGGCGTTCGGCAGCCGTGCCGCCACGTAGTCGGCGCTGTCAGCATCCCAATGGGGGTAGTCGGAGGCGAACATCAGCAGATCCTCGGCGCCATAGGCGCGTAGCGCGGCGATCAGGTCACCCGTGTCGGCTGGGGAGTCAAGCGGCTGAGTCGAGAGCCGCACTCGCTCGTTGAAGTACTCGCTGGGCGAGCGTCGCATCCAGGGCGTCTCGGTGCGCAGATGCCGGTAGGCGTTGTCGAACCGCCACAGGAATCCGGGCACCCATGCCACGCCGGCCTCCAGCAGCACCAGCGTCAGGCTCGGGAATCGATCGAACACCCCCTGCGTCAAGAAGCTGGCGAGCGTGGTCATGATTCCCTGCAGGCCGTGGGTGTGGTACTCGATGTAGAAGGACGGGTCGCCGCTGGCGCTGCACGGCGGCATCATCCCAGCGGCGCCGAACGTGTGGATCGCCACCGGCAGGCCGTGTTCCGCGGCCGCCTGGTAGATCGGGTGCAGCAGCGGGTGGCCCAGGGGCTGGCCCACGCCGTTGCCGGCGATCACGACCTGGACCATCCTCGGGTTGTCGGCGTGTCGTTCGATCTCTGCCACGGCAAGCTCGGGCACCTGCGTGTTGACGATGATCGAGCCCATCAGTCGCGAGTCGCGCTCGAGCCACTGCTCGCGCGTGAACTCGTTCGCGGCGCGGGCGATGTCGGCCGCGAACAGCGGGTGCGGAAGCGCCGCCACGAACAGCGCCTCGGCATGCGTCAACACCCCGTACCTGACTGCATGCCGGTCGAGCACGTGCTCGCACATCATCGCCAGCGAGGAGCCAGGGGTGCCGCCCTCGGGCGGACGCGCATCGCGCCGGAAGACGCTGTGAGGGTTGTTGAAGCCGGACTCGATCCAGATCGGCAGTGGCCTACGCCGGCCGATCGCCTCGGGTCCGCGCACGTACTGGCGCCACTGCTCACTCAGATACGGCTCTAGCTCGCGATAGCTGGGCCACGTGTGGTGTATGTCGCAATCGATCAGCGGACCGGCGTACATCGTCGCTCACCGTGGCGTCCGCAAGGACGCGGCCAGCTCAAAGGATACCATGTAATATACTACATTGCATGAATTTGCAAGCGAGAGGCCTGCTTCTGCGGTGAGTGTCGTCTGACATGCACTGGCTCGGCGTCGACGTCGGCGGCACCTTCACCGACCTGGTGATGCTCGACGAGGAGAGCGGCGAGGTCCGTGTGGCCAAGCGGCCGTCAACCCCGGTCCGGCCCGACGAGGGGGTGCTAGCCGCGGTCGAGGTCGCTTGCCCGGACGACGAGCTGCAAGCTGCCCGGTACTTCATCCACGGCACTACCGTGGGGCTGAACGCGCTGCTGGAGCACGACCAGCGCGGACTGGGGCTGCTCACCACTCGCGGCTTCCGGGACGTCCTGGAGATCCGGCGCGGGAACCGCGGCGAGCCGTACGACCTGTTCTGGAGGCCTCCGGAACCGTTGGTCCCGCGGCGGCTGAGACTCGAGATCAGCGAGCGCATGGGAGCCGACGGCAGGCCGGTCGTGCCGCTGGACCGCGACGATGTACGGGCAGCGGCGACGCGGCTGGCCGAAGCGGAAGTCGACTCCGTGGCGATCGTGTTCCTGCATGCCTACGCCAACCCCGAGCACGAGCTGCAGGCGCTCGCCGAGCTGCGCGCTGCCGGCTTCACCGGTCAGGTGTCGCTGTCGCATCTCACCTCCGGAGAGTTTCGCGAATACGAGCGCACCTGCACGACGGTGATCGACGCCTGCGTGCGACGCGAGGTCGGCCCCTACCTGCAGCGGCTGACGAAGCGACTGCAGTCAGCCGGGTTCGCCGGAGACACGCTGATCACCCGCTCCGGTGGCGGCGCGATGACCGTGGAGGAGGCCGAGGCCAGGCCGTTCGAGACGATCCTGTCGGGGCCTGTGGCCGGGGTCGAGGGCGCGGCCACACTGGCAGCCGAGCTGGGGCTCGACGCGGTCGTCACGGCCGACGTCGGTGGCACCAGCTTCGACACTGCCCTGATCGTCGCACAGCGTCCCCAGCAGCTCTACGAGGGGAGCGTGAACGGCCTTCCCGTGCAGTCGCCCTGGGTCGACGTACGCTCGATCGGCGCCGGCGGCGGCTCGATCGCGCACGTCGATGTCGGTGGCCTGATGCGGGTCGGACCTCGGAGCGCAGGCGCCGACCCGGGACCGGCCTGCTACGGCGACGGCGGCGAGGAGCCCACGGTCACCGACGCGATGCTGACGCTCGGCATGCTCGGCCGGGGCGTGCTGGCCAACGGGAAGGTGCTCGACCGCGTCCGCGCCGAGTCGGCGATCGCGCCGCTGGCGGATGTCCTCGGCATGTCCGTAGACGGCGTCGCGCGCGGGATCGTGGAGATCGCTGCAGCCAGCATGGCCAACGTGATCGGCGAGGTCACGATCGATCAGGGCGAAGACCCGCGGCAGGCTGTGCTGATGGCGTTCGGCGGCGCCGGACCGCTGTTCGCCACGCTGATCGCTCGTCAGCTGGGGATGGCCGGCGTAGTCGTGCCGCGGCACGCCGGGAACTTCTCAGCCCACGGTCTGCTGGTCGCCGATCTCGTCCGCAGCGCCGCCCGCACCCGGATCGGGCCGGTCAGCGAGGACACCCTGGCGGAGGGCAACGACACGCTGGCCCAGCTGTTTCGAGGCCTGGCCAAACGGCCGCTGCAGACAGGCCGGCAAGTCCCAACGCCGGGGGACGCGGACGGCCGAGACGAATCACGCGAGGTGGCGCTCGACATGCGTTACGTGGGCCAGGACCACGCGATCACCGTGGAGCTCCCGTGCTCGCTCGAGGGCCGCCTGGAGCTGTCGGCGCCGTCTCTGCTCGAGCAGTTCGCCAGGCAGTACGAAAAGACCTACGGCAGCACGATGGAGGAAGTGGTGGAGATCATCACCTGGCGCGCAACCGTCCGCACCCGTCTGTCGCGCCGAGGGCCTGAGCGCCCAGCCACGGCCGCAAACGACACCGACGGCGGGGCTCCCCAGACGCTACCGGCGTACTCGTTCGCCGCCGGGTCGGTACGGCAGTTCGCGATCGTCGAGCGCGACTCATTGCAGCCCCGTGACCGGCTCGAAGGTCCCGCGATCATCCTCGAGCAGACCGCCACCACCTATCTCGACAGCGGCTTCCAGCTCCGCGTGAACGACTCCGGAGCCCTGTCGATTACCTGCCGGGAGGAGCGCCCGTGACCAGCACGACCGGCGAACGCTCGGACCTGGTGGTGATCCGTGCCGGCGAAGGCCGCTCCGAGCCCGTCCGCGACAGCGACGTGATCACGACCGAGGTGATCCGCCAAGGACTGTGCTCGGCGGCCCGACGGATGCAGCAGACGCTGGTGCGAACCGCCTTCTCGCCGATCATCTACGAAGTGCTCGACTTCGCCGCGGCGATCTACGACCAACACGTGCGATTGCTGGCTGAAGCGCCCAGCCTGCCGATCTTCATGGGCACGATGAGCTTCTGCGTTGAGGAGGCGATCACGGCGGTCGGCGGCCCGCAGGCGCTCCGCGACGGCGACGTGATCATCTACAACTCGCCGTACGGGACCGGCTCCCACGCCCAGGACTGTGCGGTCGTGATGCCGGCCTTCCTCAACGGGGAGGAGCTCGTCGGCTACAGCACGATCAAGGGTCACCTGCTCGACATGGGCGGCAAGGACCCGTACTGCACGGATACCGTGGACGTGTTCCAGGAGGGCACCATCTTCCCCGGGGTGTTCCTGTACCGGGGTGGCGAACTGGTCGACGACGTCTACCGCGTGCTGCTGGCCAACTCTCGGGTGCCCAAGATGATCGCCGGCGACGTTCGCGCCGAGGTCGCCGGAGTCCGCTCCGGAGTCTCAGCGCTGCTGGGGCTGATCGAGCGCTTTGGACTGGACACGTTCCGGACCTCGGTGGCCCGCATGTACGCCCACGGTGAGGCGGTCGTCCGTGAGTGCCTCGACCGGATCCCGGATGGGGTGTACGTGGGCCATGGTCGGATGGACGACAACGGCGTCGAGGACGGTCCGATTCCGTTCGAGATCACGGTCGCAGTCGACGGCTCGGATGTGACGGTCGACTTCTCGGCGGCTCCGGACGCTCAGGCCGGGCCCGTGAACTGCCCGATCGCATCGACCGTGTCAGCCGCCCGGATCGCGTTCGCGATGCTCGCCGGAGCCGGCGACTCGCCCAACGAGGGACATTTCCGCCCCCTGCAGGTGATCGCTCGTCGTGGCTCGCTGTTCTACCCGCAGCCGCCCTCGCCCTGCTTCCTCTACGGCTGGCCCGCCGACCAGGCAATCGAGGCCATCTACCAGGCGATCGCCCAGGCAGTGCCGGCGATGGTGCCGTCCTGCAGCGGCGGCGACATCTGCTCGCTGGTGTGGTGGGGCCGGCGGGAGGCCACCGGCGAGGCCTGGGTCGACGGCTCCGCACACCCGATCGGACATGGCGGACACGTCAACGGAGATGGCGCGGGCAGCGTCATGCATACCTCCGAGGCAGCCAGCAGGTTTGCCCCGGTCGAGGTGTGGGAGCAACGCAACCCGTGGCGGCTCGAACGGCTTGCGCTGGCCGCCGACTCGGGCGGAGCCGGTCGCCACCGCGGGGGCCTGGGAGTCGACTTCGCCTTCCGCATGCTCGAGCACGCCTACTTGACTTCGGCGGTGGAGCGAACCCGCACCGCCCCCTGGGGACTGCTCGGCGGCGCCGAGGGCCGGGCCAACAGCGTCACGGTGACGTTCCCGAACGGCGACACCAGGACCGTCGCCAAGACGACCAGGCTGCCACTCCCCAAGGGCACGCTGGTGGAGCTGCGGACCGGTGGCGGTGGTGGCTACGGCCCGCCCACCGAGCGCGACCCCGTTGAGGTCGCCCGCGACGTGCGGGAGGGCTACATCACCGAGGCGCACGCGCGAGCGGCTTACGGGTACGTCGCTACGGCGCCAGCGTCGGCGTCCCGCTGACCGCCGACGGCTTCCACTCGGGCGTCGGGACGCTCGAGCGCAGCAACTGCGTGTACGGGTGCTGCGGCGCGTCGAGCACCTCGGCGGTGATACCGGATTCGACGATCCGCCCGGCCTGCATGACGATGATGTCGTCGGTGACCTGCCGCACGACCGCCAGGTCGTGGCTGATGAAGAGGATCGTCGCGCCGGTACGCTCGCGCACGTCGGCGATCGTGTTCAGCACCTGCGCCTGCACCGAAACGTCGAGCGAGGCGACCGCCTCGTCCATCACGATCACGTCTGGCTCGGCAGCCAGTGCCCGGGCGATGGCCACGCGCTGGCGCTGGCCACCGGACAGCCCAACCGGGTAGGCGCGCATGTTGGCCGGATCGAGGCCGGCCAGCTCTCCGAGCTCGATCGCCCGGCTCTCGCACTCGCGCTTCGACAGCCCCTGATGGAGCTGCATCACCTCGGCGATGCAGTCTCCGACACGCTGGCGCGGATCAAGGCTCGAGTAGGGATCCTGGAAGACGATCTGCAGCTCGCGTCCGCGCCGGCGGCGCTCTCGCGTTCCCCGAGCGCCGCGGGTGCGATCGCGTCCGCAGACGCTGACCGAGCCCGAAGTCGCCGTCTCCAGTCCAGCCAGGATCTTGGCCACCGTGGTCTTTCCCGAGCCGGACTCGCCGACGATCGCCAGCGAGCGTCCCGGTGCCACCGCGAACGAGACCTCGTCGACAGCGACGGTCTGGCCGAATACCTTGCGCAGCGCGACCACCTCCACGATCGGGCTCGGCTGATTGGCCTCCATGCGAGCTAGTGGGTCTCCCGGCAACGTTGCGGCTGAGATGGCGAGGTCCGGGGGCCGCTGGCCAAGGACGCAGGAGGAGTGGCGCAGCAGCGCTGCGCGGGCCTCCGAGGACAAAGGCCAGCGGCCATCCGGGGCCGCCATCTCGGGTGAAATGTTTCCGCGAGGCCCACTAGTGCGCCTTCAGCGCTTGCATCGAGCGCAGCTCAGCGCTGCGCCAGCATCTGGTAGCGCCCTCGTCGACCTCAATGAACGGAGGCCTCTCCTCGCAGACCTGTGTCGCGTAGCTGCAGCGCGAGCGAAACGCGCACCCGCTAGGAGCCTCATATGCCGGCAGCGCCCGGCCCGGGATCGCCGGGAGCCGGTCGAACGTATGGTCGATCCTCGGCCTGGCCGCCACCAGCAGCGCGGAGTACGGGTGCAGAGGCTCTGAATGCAGCCGATCGGACGCCTGCACCTCGACGATCTCGCCGGCATACATGACCGCGGTGCGGTGCGTGACCGCTCGCGCCAACTCCAGATCGTGAGAGATGAACAGCATCGCCAGCCCATGCTCGCGCCGCAGTGAATCGAGGATGCCGACCACCTCCGCCTGCGTGGTGACGTCCAGGGCGGTAGTTGGCTCGTCAGCCAGGAGCAGTCGCGGCTCGGTCATCAGCGTGGCGGCGATCATCACCCGCTGCAGCATCCCACCCGACAGCTCGTGGGGGTACTGGCGCACGCAGCGCTCCGGGTCGGCGATCCGCACCGCCTGCAGCTGCGCGACTGCCAGGCGCTCGGCCTCCGCCTTCGGAGTCGCGCCGTTGTCGCAGAGGCTCTCGATCATGAACGCGCCGATCCGGCGCATCGGATTGATCGCGGCGCGCGGGTCCTGGAAGATCATCCCGATCTCGTGTCCGCGGATCGAACGCAGCTCCTTGTCGCTGACCTCGAGAATGGCGCGGCCGTCGAATGAGATCCGGCCGGATACGCGTGCGCCCGCCGGCAGCAGCCTGAGGATCGAGCGAGCGGTCATCGATTTGCCCGACCCGGACTCACCCACCAGCCCTAGCGCCTCGCCCTGGTCGATCGCAAACGACACGCCGCGCAGCACCGGCCGGTGGTGCCCACCCACCACCAACTCGACCTCGAGATCTTCGACCTCGAGCAGGGCCACTACCGGCGGACCTCGCTTCGGGCTAGCAGTCGGTCACCGAGGACCGAGAACGACAGCACCGCGACGACCAGGCAGATGCCAGCCGAGATCGCCTCGATCGGATAACCCTCGACCACGCCCTGCTGGCCAGTGGACACCATTAGGCCCCAGTCGGACTGAGGCTGCTGGACCCCTAGTCCGAGATACGAGATCGCGGCCAGATCGACGGTCGCGTAGGCGAACGCAGAGATGCACTGCGCCACGACCAGCGGCAGCACGTTGGGAAGGAAATGGCGGCAGCAGATACGCCACACCGACAGCCCCTGGACCCGTAACGCGGCTACGTAGTCCTTGGCGGCCTCGGAGACGGCGCCGGACCGGATGCCCCTAGCCAGGTATGGCGTGTAGGCGATCGACAGCGCCAGCACCGCTGCCGGCAGCCCGGGCCGGAACACGGCCACGGCGAGGATCGCCAGCAGGATCGCGGGGAAGGCGAAGATCACGTTGAGGATGCTCCCAAGGACGGTGTCGTACCAGCCTCCGAACCAGGCCGCGCTGATTCCCAGGATCGAGCCCGCCGAGCCGGCGAAGCCGACCACCACGGCTGGGCCGAGCAGACTCGTCCGCGCCCCGGCGAACAGGCGGGAGAGGACGTCACGCCCGCTCTCGTCGAAGCCGAGCAGGTGCCCTCCGGTCGGTCCCACGTAAGACATGCCGAGGTTGACCGCGTCTGGGTTGTAGGGCGCTAGCAGCGGACCGAACGCGGCCAGCAGCACGAACACAACGCACATGACCAAGGCGATTGTCCCCGCTAGGCCGAGGCCGAGCACGCCCTTCAGCCGCCGACCGCTCCGGCGGACGCCAATGGCGGGGGCGGCGACACTCACGCGGCCCTCGCCCTCAGGCGCGGATCGATCGCGGCCGCAATCAGGTCAGCGACGGTATTCACGAGCACGAACGCAATCACCATGATCAGCGTGACCACCTGGACCACCGGGAAGTCATTGTTCTGAACCGAGCTGACCAGCAGGTTGCCGAGCCCGCTGAGACCGAACGCCGTCTCGACCACGGTGGTGCCCGCCACCAGGCTGGCTAGGGCCAGACCGGTGATCGTCGATACCGGCCCGAGCGAGTTGCGCACGACGTGACGGCGGAAAACCAGGCCGGGCCGTAGCCCCCGTGCCTCCGCCGTGGCGACATGATCACGCTCGAGCTCCTGCCTGACTGAGGCGCGGGTCGTTCGGGCCACCAGCCCGACCAAACCGAGACCCAGCGCTAGCGACGGCA
>JASHQV010000460.1 GCA_030038955.1 Solirubrobacteraceae bacterium | reverse complement strand
CGACGCCCCACTGGTCGAACGAGTCGATCCCCCAGATCACCCCCTGCGTGAACACGCTGTGCTCGTACAGCGCGACGAACGCGCCGAGGCTGCGGGGCGTGAGCCGCTCGGCCAGCAGCACGTTGGTCGGGCGGTTGCCCTCCATCACCCGATGTGGAACGACCGCCTCGGGGGTGCCCTCGGCGCGCACCTCCTGCTCGGTGCGGCCGAACGCCAGCGCCTCCGCCTGCGCGAACACGTTCGACATCAGCAGGTCGTGGTGGTCGCCGAGCGGGTTGAGCGTCTTGCCGAAGCCGATCAGGTCGACCGGGATCAGCTTGTTGCCCTGGTGCAGCAGCTGGTAGAAGCTGTGCTGGCCGTTGGTGCCCGGCTCGCCCCAGAAGACCGCGCCGGTCTGGTAGTCGGTGGGGGTGCCGTCGAGCCGCACGGTCTTGCCGTTCGACTCCATCGTCAGCTGCTGCAGGTAGGCGGGGAACCGCTTCAGGTACTGCTCGTAGGGCATCACCCCGTAGGTCTGCGCGCCCCAGAAGTCGCCGTACCAGACCGCCAGCAGCCCGTGCAGCACGGGCAGGTTGCGCTCCAGCGGCGCGTGCGCGAAGTGCTCGTCCATCGCGTGGAAGCCGGCCAGCATCTCGGCGAACCGCTCCGGGCCGATCGCCAGCATCGTTGACAGGCCGATCGCCGAGTCCATCGAGTAGCGGCCGCCGACCCACTCCCAGAAGCCGAACATGTTGTCGGTGTCGATCCCGAACTCGCGGACCTTGGCGGCGTTGGTCGAGACCGCCACGAAGTGCTTGGCGATCGCGCTCTCGTCGCTCAGCTGCGAGACGATCCAGTCGCGCGCCGAGTGGGCGTTGGTCATCGTCTCGAGCGTCGTGAACGTCTTCGAGGAGACGATGAACAGCGTCTCCTCGGGGTCGAGGTCGCGGGTCGCCTCGACGAAGTCGGTGGCGTCGACGTTCGACACGAAGCGGAACGTCAATTCGCGCTCTGAGTAGTGGCGCAGCGCCTCGTAGGCCATCACGGGGCCGAGGTCCGAGCCGCCGATGCCGATGTTGATCACGTTCCTGATCCGGCGGCCGGTGTGCCCGCGCCAGTGACCCGAGCGCACCCGCTCTGCGAAGTCGCCCATCCGATCGAGCACCTCGTGTACCTCCGCGACGACGTCGTGGCCGTCGACGACGAGCGTCGCGTCGCGCGGCATCCGCAGCGCCACATGCAGCACGGCGCGGTCCTCGGAGACGTTGATGCGCTCGCCGCTGAACATCGCCCGCATCCGCGCCGGCAGCGCGCACTGCTCGGCAAGCTGCACCAGCAGGCTGACGGTCTCCTCGACGATCCGGTTCTTCGAGTAGTCGAGGTAGATGCCGGCGCCCTCGGCGACGAGCCGCTCGCCGCGTTGCGGGTCCTCGGCGAACAGGTCACGGAGATGGAGGTCGCGGAGTTCGGCCTGGTGCTTGCTCAGCGCCTTCCATGCAGGCAGCTCGCGCAGCGTCGGGATGCTCGTCGTCCCACCGGTAGTCATCGGTCCTCCAGGCTACCCGCCGCGGAGCCGAGAGCGCCGCGAACCTGCGCCAGCCAAAGGCTGGCCCCGGCCAGCACGGTCGCGAACAGCACCCAACCAAGCGCGGTCGTGCCGACCCCCACGTATTTCAGTCCCGAGGCGAAGATCACGAACGCGATCACCGGGCGGATGTAACGGTCGGGCACGCTCGAGGACAGCATCGAGCCGATCAGCACGGCCGGAACGCTGCCGATCACCAACGAGCCGGTGACCGCGAACTCGACGTGCCCGAACAGCAGCGCGCCGAGCGCCGCCGCCAGCGTCAGCGGCACGGCCTGCGTGAGGTCGGTGCCGACCAGCTGCTTGGCGCCGATCGACGGGTATAGGAACAGCAGCAGCACGATCATCAGCGACCCCGAGCCGACCGACGTGAGCCCGACGATCACGCCACCGACCACCCCGATCGCCAGCGTTGCGATGCGGCGCAGCTGCAGATCATGGACGTGGGCGGTGCGGTCCTGGCTGTGGCTGCGATCGAGCACGTAGCGCAGCAGCATCCCGGCGGCGCCGGCCAGCAGCGCCGCCCCGAGCACGGTCTCGACGAGCTTCTGTGCCGACGCGGAGTTGCCGATCACATGCAGCAGGTAGGCGCCGAGCAGCGCCGCCGGGACCGAGCCAAGCACCATCCAGCGCACCAGCTCAAGGTTGACGGTACGGGCGCGCAGGTGCACGATCGCCCCGATCGGGCGCATCACGACCGCCGCGACCAGGTCGCTCGAGATCGCCGCCGATGGGGTGACGCCGAACAGCAGGATCAGCATCGGCGTCATCAGCGCGCCGCCGCCGGCGCCGGTCATTCCCACCAGCAGGCCGATCACGGCACCGCCGAGGACGATGTAGGGATCGATGTGCATGAGTGGGCCGCGCGGCCGCGCGGTGGTGCGTTCGCGCGGCTCGCGCGCTGGAGGTTAGGGGAGGAGCGGCCCGGCTGCGTCTACTCGCGGAGTCGCTCGAGCAGCAGGTGGTCGGTCCACTGCCCGGCGATCAGCAGATATCCACGCGCCAACCCGATCTCGGTGAAGCCGTTGTGGCGCAGGGCGCCGAGCGAGGCGTGGTTGCCCGGCTGGACGCCGGCGTCGAGGCGGTGCAGCTCCAGCAGCGCGAACGCGGAGCGGCAGGCGAGCGCGACCGCGTCGCTGCCGATCCCGCGACCGCGGGCGTCGCGGTCGAGCCACAGCCCCAGCGTCGCGGACTGCAGCGGGCCGCGGAACACATTCGACAGGCTGAGCGTGCCGACCAGCTCGTCGTCCGCCCAGATCCCGTAGGCGTACCGTCGATCCTCGCGCCGCGCCACTTCCATCTCGCCGCAGTGGCGGACGAGCGCCTGCCTGCTGGGCGGCTCGCGGCCGACCCCCGGCAGCACCGCCACCAGGTTGGCGTGGTTGCGCTGCCACAGCCGCGCGAGCGCGGTTGCGTGCGAGCGCTCCAGCGGTTTCAGGGCGGTGGACGTGACGCGATTCTCGGACGTGGCGCCGCGGTTCTATCACCTGGCGCCAGGTGCGGCAGTGGTTTGCGACGTGGCGGGGTGGGTCGGACGTGGGGCGGCGGTTCGGCGGCAGGCGTTCAGTGCCACGTGGCGCGGGCGGCGACGAACCAGCGACCGGCGAACAGCGTCGTGCCGCCGAGCTCCCCGGCCAGCTCGTCGCCGTCCAGGTAGCGCTTGTAGACGCGGTGGCGCGAGCCGTCGCCGAGCACCCGCTGCTCCCAGCGCTCGCCGGGCGTGTCCTCGCGGCGGGCCGTGTCGACCACGACCAGCTCTCGTGCGACTCGCCGCGCCTCGCTGAGGAAGGCGGCGCGCTCGGCGGGTGGCAGGTGTCCGTAGAAATGTCCTGTGAACACGCGCTCGAAGCCGGCGGTCGCGACCGGCAGGTGCAGCGCGTCGCCGACCAGCGCGAGCCCATCCGGCAGTCGCGACTGGGCGATCTCGACCATCGCCGGGCTCAGGTCGAGGCCGACGACGAAGCCGCGCAGGTGACGTGTCAGGTACCCGGTGCCGCACGCGACGTCGAGCGTCCGCCGCGGCGGCAGCCGCGCCACCAGCGCCACAATCGCCGCCACCTCCTCGTCCCAGCCGGGCCGCTCGCGCACGGCGTACGCGCCCGCGCCGACGTACCAGTCGTCGTACTCGCGGGCGCGGCGGTCGTAATAGGTGGCGGTGCCGGCGTCGGTGGCGAAGGTGGGGTCGGTGGTGGTGCCGTTGCCGGTGCCGGGGTCGCGGTCGGTGCCGGGGTCGGTGGTGGTGTCGGGGTCGGTGGTGGTGCCGTGGGCGGGATCGCTGGCGTGAGCGGGATCGATGCGCGTGAACGTTATGCCATGGGACCTGGCGCACATGATGCGTCCTATACACGCATTATGTGCGGCACCCCCCCGGCGGCGGCGCGACCAGCCCGCGGCGGCGCGGCCGGGTGGATGGCGTGACCGCGCGGGTGGCGTGACCGGGCGAGCGACCGGATCGGTGGTGGCGCGACCAGGCATGTGTCGCGGCCGGGTGGGTGTCGCGGCCGGGTGGGTGGCGCGGCCGGGCGAGCGGCGATCGTTCAGGGCTCGACCGTGTCGACCACCTCATAGACGCCAGAGACGTGCTCGTTCTCGACGAACGCCGAGATCCGGTCGACTCGCGCCAGCTCGCTCGTGTCGGCCTCCTCGCGCCAGCGGTGATACGCGTCGCGATCCATGTCGAACAGCCCGAACGAGATCACCTCGTCCTCGTCACGGATGTTGCGGGCGTGGTAGGCGCGCTGCAGGCCGGGCGGCATCGACTCGGTCGGGTCCCACGCTGCCCGGAACTGTTCCCAGGCTCCGGGCTTCAGGCGCCGGGCGGTGAACATCACGATCATCACGACCTCCTCGGGTAGACGTAGCTGCCGAGATTCTCCCTGTTCAGCGCGCGTGAGCTACCGTCGGGCGGATGGACGTCCGGGGCATCGACCACGTGCAGGTGGCCGCGCCGCCTGGGTGCGAGTCCGAGGCGCGGCGCTTCTACGGCAAGTTGCTCGGCCTCACCGAGCTCGCCAAGCCCGACTCGCTGCGATCTCGCGGCGGTGCCTGGTTCGAAGCTGGCCAGCAGCAGCTCCACGTCGGCGTCGAGCACGACTTCACGCCCGCTCGCAAAGCGCACCCGGCGCTGCTGGTGGCCGCCGGCAGACTTGATCAGCTCGCCGACCGCCTCGCTGCGGCCGGCGCCACGGTCACGTGGGACGGGGAGCTGTCCGGCGTGCGCCGCTTCTACACCGCGGACCCGTGGGGCAACCGGCTCGAGCTGCTGTCGCCGATCGACTGACGCCCGCCAGACGCGGGTCGCGCGCGACGACCTGCAACGTCTGTGTGGCGACCCTCGGCGCGATCTGCCCTGTTCATCGTGATCGGCTGCAGCTTCAAGGTCTACTGGGATCCGAGCCAGAGCTAGTTCACGCTGGGCGCGCTCGGCGTGACGATCGGCGGGGCGCCGTTGATCGTCGGGATCACCACGGCCGTCGGGCTCGTCTGGATCGCGTCGGACTTCCCCCGGCGCGCGTAGCTCTCCGACGAGACCATGCGCTCCGGGCTGTCGCTGACCGAGGATGACCGGGTCGTGCTGGTCAGAGGCGGGCCGGAGGCGGTGGCGACGCCGCCCACCGACGTGTCTCTCCTCGAGGCTGGCGCGCGCCGGCCTTGGGGCTGGCGCGCGCCAGCCGGCATCACACCCCGTCGCGAGCCTTGGCCTCGGGGAAGCACCTCATCACAACGCGCGTTAGGATGAACGGATCGGATCTGACCGCTGCGAGCTCCTGTGCCTTGATCTCCCGCGCGCCGAGCAGGTTCGCGGCCGACTCGATCACGCGGTGATCGCGCGGACCGCGGCTCATGCGCGTACGCTGGGCGATCCCACGCGCCTGACCGTCGCGGTCGCGCTCAGAGAGGGCGGCGAGCTGTGCGTGTGCGACCTCGCGTGGATCACCGGCCGTGCCGAGAACCTCGTCGGCCACCACCTGCGAACGCTGCGCGAGGCCGGGCTCGCGCGCTCGCGCCGCGAGGGCAAGATCGTCTTCTACTCGCTGACCGGAGTGGGACGCGCGCTGCTCGACGCGCACCTCCAGCCGGCGCTCACAGCCGCGAGCGCCGAGGTAGAACCGTGAGCGCGCCGGTCGAGCTGCCGGTTCTGAAGGTCGGTGGGGGCGGCACCGTCGCCGCGGCCGCCCACGGCGCCAGCGCTACTGGCGCGGCCGCTGGCAGTGGTGCTCGCGCCGACCGTGAGCGCCTGATCCACCGCGCCCGGCAGCTGTCACTGCTCAGCATCGGCTGGATGTCGATCGAGGCGGGCGTCGCGATCGCCTCGGCGCTGATCGCCCGCTCGGTCGCGCTGCTCGGGTTCGGGCTCGACTCGCTGATCGAGCTCGCCTCCGCCACGACGATCCTTTGGCTCTACAGCGCTCGCCGCAACGACCCCGTCGCGGCCGAGCGCAGGGCCGAGCGTGCGGTCGCCGTCTGCTTCGCGGCGCTCGCGCTGTATCTACTGCTCGACGCCGGTGACTCGCTCGCGCACCGCACCCAGCCCGCGATCAGCTGGCCCGGCATCGCCGTGACCGCCGGGGCGCTCGTGATCATGCCGCTGCTCGCCCGCGCCAAGCGTACGGTCGCGGTCGAGCTCGACTCGACCGCGACCTCGGGTGACGCCGCGCAGTCGTTGCTGTGCGCGCTCGCCGCCGCCACCGTGCTGCTCAGCATCGCCGCCAACGCGCTGCTCGGCTGGTGGTGGCTCGACTCGATCGCCGGGCTCGCGATCGCCGGCCTCGCCGTCCGCGAGGGTCGCAACGCCTGGCATGGTGACGGCTGCGCCGACTGCGCTCCGATCGGGTTCGGCGACCCTCACGCCTGCGACGAGGACTGCTGCTGAGCGCGCGGGCACTGCGTCGCCGGCCGCGCGTCCGGGATCGGCCGCGATGCTGAGCGCGGGGATCAAGCTGTGAGCGAGCGGGCCGATCGCGAACGCGTACACGACGGTGCCGACGCCGATCGTGCCGCCGAGCAGCCAGCCGCTGGCGAGCACGCCGCACGCGCACGAACGCTCACCGATCTGACGGACTGACGGTCGCCGCGGCACTCCGACACGGGACGAGCTGTGCGTGTGCGACCTCGCGTGGATCACCGGACGAAGGAAAACCTGGTCGGCCATCACCTCCACGCAGTCCTGGCCAGGTCTCGCCGCGAGGGGAAGATCGTGTTGTAGGCGCTGACCGAGCTGGGGTGCGCGTCGCTCGATGCATCTTCAACGAGCGCTCATAACGAGACAAGCGCCCACAGTGCTAAGCACCGAGGCGGGGAGATGAGTACACCAGGGGAGATGAGTAAGTACACCGTCGATCGAGCTGCCAATCCTGACCATCGATGGAGCACTGGCGACGACGATCCGATCGGGGCCGAGCGCACGGCGACGCCGCTACCCGCCTGCGAAAGGTCAAGGTCGCCGCCCAGCTCGCTTCCGGTGCTACCTCTGGCGGCGCGGCGCAGGCATGACTTGCGCGCGTGCTGGCTCCACCGCCGTGCTGCTCAGCATCGCCGCCAACGCGCTGCTCGGCTGGTGGTGGCTCGACTCGATCGCCGGGCTCGCGATCGCCGGCCTCGCCGTCCGCGAGGG
>JASHQV010000459.1 GCA_030038955.1 Solirubrobacteraceae bacterium | reverse complement strand
GGCCGCCAGCTCCGTGGTCGTCGCCGGCTGAGAGCGTCCCGCCAGGTACGTCAACAGGCGCGCACGCGTCGGCTGGGCCAACACGTCACCAGGGCCGTCCGAGCCACCGCGTGACACGGCCCGCAAGTCTTCCACACGAGCCATCCGCGCCACTCCGTCGCGACGCGCGGGGTGCGAGTGCAGACCGGACGCAACAGCTGATCCCCGGTGGCGAGCGAGGATCACGAGCGCTTCGCCGCGCTTCAGGCTGGTTGCTCGCCGGCCGGAACCTGTCGGGCGAGGGGACCGCGCAGGCGGATCAGGCAGCCGGCCTCGTCGGGGTCCTTCGCCTCGAGATCGACGAGCCTGGTGTCCGGATCGAGCGTGTCGAGCAGCCCCTGGGTGAGTCCGCGGTGCAGCCCGCAGACGAGTGGCTGGCGCTCGTGGACCGCCTCGCGGTATGGGCAGTTGCGCAGTCGGTAGACGAGGCGGTCCCTGCCCAGCGGCTCGCGTTCGGGCGCGAAGCCGAGCGAGCTGAGCACGTCGAACAGCCGCTGCTCGCTGCCGCGGGCGTCCTCGTCGGTGGCAAGTCCGCGCCCGATCTTCCGGCCCGTGGCCTCCATCTCACGGACCCGTGCCCCACCGGCGGCCAGTGACCGTACGAGCCACCGCGCCAGCTCGGCGTAGCCGGTGGGCGGATCACCCCCGGGTTGGGCGTCGGGGTTGATCGTCCACGCGTCGCGGGGACGACCGCGGGCGATCCGTTGGCGACGGCGGTCGACGAGGCCGGCATCGTGTAGCCGCTCCAGGTGCAGTCGGATGCCGTTGGGATGCATGCCGAGCGCCTCGGCGAGCTCTTCGGTGCTGGCCGGGCGGCGGAGCTCGCCGAGCAGCTCAAACACACGCGCGCGCGTCGGCTGCGACAGCGCGTCCCCGGGTCTGATCGGAACGTCCATGGTAGTCAAGGTTCGCACAACCGAGTTAGAGAAACCAAGCGAGACGGCGCCGCAGCCGTTAGCTGCCAGTGGTCGGTCGCCGACTCGCGCGCAGCGTCCTCCCGCGGGCCGAGACTTTTGCGGGCCGAGACTTTTCTAAAGGATGTTGGGTAAAAAGCCACGGGTCACCGATGCGCCGGCCGGCTGAAGCGTGCGATCATGCTCAGCGTGTCGGACACCGCTCCTTCTCCGCCGACGAGCGGCGTAAGCGAAGTGTGCAGCAACGAGCGTGTCGATCGCGAGCACGCCGCGGCGCTGCGCGTCCGTGACGCGATGGTGACCGTGCCCAAGACAGTGCCTGCCGCCGCGACCGTCGCCGAGCTGCGGACGCTGTTCGCCAACCCACACGTGATGACCGCGGTGCTCGTCGACGGACCCAGCTTCGTCGGCGTCGTGCAGCGCGCGCAGCTTGACGATCGGCTCGACGATCGGCAGCCTGCGAGCACGCTCGCCACCCGCGAGGTGCCCACGACCCACCCCGACGCGCCCCTGGCCGATGCGCTGGCGATGCTCGACGCCGACGGCTCGCGGCGGCTGGTCGTGCTCGATCCCGATGGCGAGCGACTCCGTGGGCTGCTATGCCTGACCAGCGACCGCAGCGGCTTCTGTCAGAGCTGAGGGGCCCGGGTTGAGCGACTTCCTGCAGCTGCCGAGCGATCTGCCCCGGCCCGAAGACGACGGCGCCGCCGACCACCTGCCCGGTGTGGCGCTCCCACACCTGCGGCTGTCGAGCACGCGCGGTGAGCCGGTCGCGCTGGACGCGTTGCCCGCTGGGCGGACCGTCGTCTACATCTACCCAATGAGCGGCCGTCCGGGCGTCGATCTGCCCGACGGCTGGGATGCGATCCCCGGCGCCCGCGGCTGCACGCCGGAGAGCTGTGGGTTTCGCGACCATCACGCCGACCTGCTGGGCGCGGGCGCGCACGCGGTGTACGGCCTCTCGTCCCAGAGCACCGACTACCAGGCGGAGCTGGTGGAGCGGCTCGGCCTGCCGTTCGGCGTCCTCTCCGACTCCGAGCTCCAGCTCGCCGACGCGATCGGACTGCCGACGTTCACCGCCGCCGGCCAGCGCCTCTACAAGCGGCTCACGCTGATCGTCGCCGGCGGTCGGATCGAGCACGCCTTCTACCCGATCTTCCCGCCCGACCAGCACGCCGCCGAGGTGCTGGCATGGCTGGAGGGGCATCCTGCCGGGAGCCCGCCGGTGGGCTGACGTTGCCCGAACCGCGAAGACCGCCGAAGCGAGTGTCCTTTTCCGCAGCTCCCGTTCGTCGTCTGGTTGTAAGCGGAAAGCAACGGCAGCTTTAGCAAGGAGGATGTGACGATGAGATATCTGCTGGTCGTCTGCAGCGATGGGCTCCGGGCGAGCGATGCGGAAGAGGAGCTGGCCGGCAAGGAGCTCCTCAGCCACATCGACGGGATCGCCGACATCGACGTCTACGGACATCCGCTGCAGGGTCCCGCGGAGGCGAAGACGGTGCGTGTCAGGGATCGGCAGACGCTCGTGACCGACGGCCCGTTCGTCGAGACGAGGGAGCACATCGCGGGCTTCGACGTGGTCGACTGCGAGAGCCGCGATCGGGCGATCGAAGCCGCCGCGTCGCACCCGCTCGCGTGGTTCCACAGGATCGAGGTATGGCCGCTGGCGTCCGATCAGGAGGAGTGGACTGCGGAGACGCGCCAGCGGCTCCAGGACGGCCCGGCCGAAGGCAAGCAGCGGTACCTGATGTTGATCTGCTCGGACGGGATCCCGACCGACGAGCAGCGCGAGACGATGCACCGGGAGCTGCCCGCGTACGTCGATCGCCTGACGGCTGCCGGTGCGCACGTCGCCGGCGGCCGCCTCGAGCATGCCGACGCGGCCGTCACCGTCCGCGTCCGAGGGCCGCATACGCTCATCACCGACGGGCCGTTCGTCGAGGCCAAGGAGTTCCTCGCCGGGTTCGATGTGATCGACTGCGACTCGTTCGACGAGGCGGTCGCGGTCGCGGCCGCGCATCCGGTCTCCTGGTTCCACGCGATCGAGGTACGGCCGTTCTCGCCGCAAAGCTGCGAGCAGCTGGTGCAGCAGCAGGCAGATGCGAGCCTCGCCGCTTCGGCCTGAGCTGTCGACGATGCGCTGCGTGCTGCTCGTCTGCTCCGACGGGATCCCGGCGGGCGACGGGGAGGAGGATCTATGCGAACGTACGATCGCCGCTGCGCACCCAACGGCGTGGGAGCAGATGATCGAGATCCGGACGTTCGGCGGCTCGCATGGCGTCGGCGGTTGAGAACGCGGTCGAGCGGGCGTTCAAGTCCGAGTGGGGTCGAGTGGTGGCAACCCTGATCCGGCGCACCGGCGATTGGGACCTCGCCGAAGAGTGCGCGCAGGAGGCGTTCACGCAGGCGTTGGCGCGGTGGCCGCACGACGGTGTGCCGCGCCAGCCCGGCGCATGGTTGACGACCGTCGCGTCGAACCGGGCGCTCGACCGGCTGCGGCGGGCGCAGCGGGGATCCGACTTGCTGGAGCGGGTCGCGTCGGACGCCGCCCGCGATTCAGGGTTCGAGACCGACCCGTTCGAGGCGGTCGAGGATGAGGAAGTGATCGAGGACGATCGGCTGCGGCTGATCTTCACGTGCTGTCACCCTGCCCTCTCGCTGGAGGGCAGGGTGGCGTTGACGCTGCGTGCGCTCGCCGGACTCACGACCGCCGAGATCGCCAGTGCGTTCCTCGTCCCCGAGGCGACGATGGCCAAGCGGTTGAGCCGCGCAAAGTCGAAGATCGCCGGGGCCGGGATCCCATACCGGGTGCCGCCGGCGGAGATGCTGCCGGATCGTGTCGGCGGGGTGCTCGCCGTTCTGTACCTCCTGTTCAACGAGGGCTACGCGGCATCGGGCGGGGAGCAGCTGATCCGCGCCGCGCTATGTGCCGAAGCGATCCGGCTGGCGCGGCTGCTCGCTCGGCTGATGCCGGACGAACCCGAGGCGCTGGGTCTGCTCGCGCTGATGCTGCTGAACGACTCGCGGCGGGAAGCTCGGCTCGGTTCCGATGGGGCGCTGATCATCCTCGAGGAGCAGGACCGCTCACGATGGAACGAGACGGAGATCGCCGAGGGACTCGCGCTGCTCGACAAGGCGTTGCGAAGCCGGGCGGCGGGGTCCTATCAGCTGCAGGCGGCGATCGTCGCCTGCCATGCGCGGGCGGCCACCGCCGAGGACACCGACTGGGCGGAGATCAGCAGGCTTTACGGGCTGCTGCGCGAGCAGCTGCGCTCGCCGATCGTCGAGCTCAACCGGGCGGTCGCCATCGCCATGGCCGGAGACATCGATGCCGGGCTGCTCGTCGTTGACGGGCTTGCGAAGCAGGGAAAGCTCGCGGATTACCACCTGCTCGAGGCGACCCGCGCGGACCTGCTCCGGCGTCGCGGCAATCTCGAGGCCGCCGCCGTCGCGTACGGTCGCGCACTCGAGGGCGTGCATTCGGAGCCGGAGCGGCGGTTCCTCGTGCGGCGGCTGCGCGAGGTCTCGCTCGGAGGCTGATCGAGGCCCGAGCGACGGCCAGCTGCGGATAGCCTCCGGACGATGACGACGCGCGAGTCGGTGGCCCTTTCGACGCTGACGACGCTCCGCGTCGGAGGGCCGGCTCGGCATCTGGTCGAGGCTGGCTCCGCCGATCAGCTCGTGGAGGTGGTCGCCGCGGCCGACAGTCGGAGCGAGCCGCTGCTGGTGCTCGCCGGCGGATCGAATCTGGTGGTGGCCGACCGAGGCTTCGACGGCACCGTCGTGCACGTGATCTCGCGCGGGGTGCAGGCGGAGACCGACGGCGAACGAGTTCGAGTGACCGCAGCGGCCGGGGAGCCATGGGACGAGCTGGTCGCATGGTGCGTCGCCAATCAGCTCGCTGGGATCGAGTGTCTGTCTGGAGTCCCAGGCTCGACCGGAGCGACGCCGATCCAGAACGTGGGGGCGTATGGACAGGAGGTGTCGGACACCGTTGCCTCGGTCCGCGCATACGATCGTCGTGCGCGCCGCGTTGTCGAGCTTTCGCCGCCGGCTTGCCGGTTCGCCTACCGATCGAGCGCGTTGCGTCACTCCGCCCGCTACGTGGTGCTTGCCGTCACCTTTGCCCTCCACCGCTCCGTCGTCGGCGGTCCACTTGGCTATGCCGAGCTCGCCCGGGCCCTCGGCTCGGAGTTGGGCGGGAGAGCGCCGCTGCGAGACATTCGTGAGGCCGTGATCGAGCTCCGCGCTCGCAAGGGCATGGTGCTCGATCCCGAGGATCCCGATTCGATCAGCGTCGGATCGTTCTTCGTCAATCCGATCGTGCCCTGCGGGGAGTTCGAGGCGCTCGCGCGCCGGACACGCGCCAAGCTCGGCGACGGTGCCCGTCCAGTCGCCTGGCCGGCCGCGGACGGACACGTCAAGCTCTCGGCGGCGTGGCTGATCGAGCGGGCGGGATTCAGCCGCGGCTATGGCCGCGGCCGTGCGGCTCTGTCGAGCAAGCACGCGCTCGCACTCGTCAACCGCGGTGGCGCCAGCGCGAGCGAGATCGTCTCGCTCGCGAGGGAGCTGCGGGACGGTGTTCGGGCGACGTTCGGGGTGACGCTGCGGCCGGAGCCAACGCTCGTCGGCATCGAGCTGTAGCAACGGTCGTGGGCCACCGGCTCGTCGTGACGAGCGATCGGTCCGCGGTTGGCGGCTGAGACGAACGCTCCGTAGATCACCTTCATCACGATTGCGGTGACGCCGACATGGGCGGCGATCACGATCCCGAGCACCCACCACGACCGCGCCAGCGCGAGCACGCACACCGCAAAGGTGATCGCCAGCACGGCCGATGTGAAGGTGGCGAGCATCACCCAGCCGTAGCTGCTGTCGTCTGGATCCTCGCCCGCGCTCCTCATCACGTCCGTGCCCCCTGGTAGTAGGCGGCGTTGATCTGGGCGTAGTGCTGCCACTCGGGCGGCAGCTGATCCTCCGCAAAGATCGCGTCGACCGGGCACGCCTCGACGCAGGCGTCGCAGTCGATGCACTCCTCGGGGTCGATGAACAGCTGCTCGACCTCTCCGTAGCCGGGCTCGTCGGGGGTGGGGTGGATGCAGTCGACCGGGCAGACCTCGACGCAGGAGTTGTCCTTGACGCCGATGCACGGCTCCGCGATCACGTAGGCCATTAGCGCTCCTCTGGCGAATGATGATGTTTTCTACAGCTATCCTGTGAGAATACTAGCAGTCGAACTCTGCGCTCTAGTCGCAGGTCCACGACGGCAACTCCGTCGGCTCCCGGCTCGTGGATCCGCATGATCTGGACGATCAGCGCGACTCTCAGTCCAGAGTGGACGGGGCCGTTCGCAGGTGAGCGACCACCGCCGGGTCCGCCGACCAGACGCGCTGCATCGGCTCGCCCGTGCAGGCGCACAGATCGACGACGACGCGGGCCGCGGAGATCTCGACCACGCGCCAGCTGCCGCCATCGAGTGTCCACCGCTCCAGGTATTCGATCGTCAGCGCTTCGACGCTCATCGTCGCTCCGGCGCGATCGGGCGGGTGAGCAGCTCGACGAGCAGCCGCGGTGCTTGCACGCCGCAGTCAGTCGCGCTAACTTTTACATAGTAACAATGTGAAAAGGAGTTTGCCATGACCTCCATCGCCGGGCATCGCAGGTGGTCGCAACGTCGTCGCGACACGCACCCGCATCCTGTCGTGCTGTCCGAGTCCGGGCTCGCCGGCGAGCCTGGCTCCACGATCAACCCGCATCGGCGCGGAGGCACGGTGATCTTCGAGATCCTCCTCACCACTGCGATGACCGATGCGCACCTGGAGCTGCTGCGCCGGCGCTTGGACATGACCACGCACATCGAGCAGAAGCTGCACCCCGATCCGGGCAGCCCCGGAGTCGTGCGGCTCGACCACTTCTCGGGTCTGTTCCTGGAGCACGGCGCCGGTGACGATGAATGGGTGCTGCAGGCTCGCACCTGGGGTGCGCCACCGGCATCGACGATCCAGGAGTGGCGGGTGCGCGCGGCACAAGCAGCACGAGCACTCGATCCGCGGGTGGCGACCGACAGCCACGGTGCACGAGAGTCCACGGCTGATCTGCGCTCTGGGTAGGGGATGACGCGTCCCTTGGGATGACCAGTCCTCTGGGATGATGCGTCCCTTGGGATGACGCGTCCCCTGCTGTGCCTCATCGGCGACCGCGGCGGGTTCTGTCAGAGCTGCGCGCCGCCGTCGCGCCGCTAGCGGAGCGGGAGCTCCTGGTCGCGGTCGTCGGCCGTTCGCGGACCGAAGATCCTGCGCTCGGATGCATCGATTCGAAGGTCGTTGATGCTCGCCTCGCGTCGCGTCATCAAGCCGTGCTCGTCGAACTCCCAGAGCTCGTTGCCGTAGCTGCGGTACCACTGCCCTTCGCGGTCGTGGCACTCGTACTGGAAGCGCACCGCGATGCGGTTGCCATCGAAGCTCCAGAGCGCCTTGCGCAGGGCGTAATCGAGCTCGCGCTCCCACTTTGCGGTGAGGAACTCGACGATCTCGGCTCGGCCGGTCACGAACTGGTCGCGATTACGCCAGACCGAGTCCTCGCTGTAGGCCAGCGCCACCCGCTCGGGGTCGCGGGTGTTCCAGGCATCCTCGGCGGCCTGGACCTTCTGACGGGCGGTTTCACGCGTGAACGGTGGCAGCGGTGGTCGATCGGTCATCTGGGCCTCCGGTGGATGATGCGGTGGTCTGTGCGGTGGTCGGCCCGCGTGCGTCAACGCGAGCGCTCAGGCGACGACGCTCGGCGGGCCGCCGGTCGCCGATCCAGAACCTTGGACCGGGGCCGCGCCTGGCAACGGAGTCATCGGGATTGGACAGCGCGCAGCGGTCCAGCGACAGGCAGCCGCAGCCGATGCACTCCGTCAGCCCGGACTTCAAGCGCTGGAGCTCGGCGATGCGCTGCTCGATGCGCGCGGTCCAGTCGCTGGAAAGGCGCGACCAGTCGCGGCGGTTGGGGGCGCGGTCGGCGGGCAGCTTGGCGAGCTCGTAGCCGATCTCCTCGAGCGTCAGACCGATGCGCTGCGCGAACACGATGAAGGCGATCCGCCGGAGCACGGATCGGGGATAGCGGCGGTGTCCCGAGCCGGCGCGCTCTGAGCGGATCAGCCCGCGGTCCTCGTAGAAGCGCAGGGCCGAGGAGGCAACGCCGCTGCGCCGCGAGATCTCGGAAATCGTCAGTAGCTCGCTCACGCCCGGTGAGAAAAGCAGAAACCGGGCTTGACTTCAAGTTAACTCGAACTTGTAGTGTCGGTCGCACGCGTCACGAGAGACAAGCAACGAGGAGTGAGATGGCAACGTCAGAAGCATCCAGAAGCGCGGCGACCGGCGAGCGGAGCACCGCGCCGACCGCGAGCGGGCCAACCGAGGCGGCGACGCCCGCGAGCGAGCCAACTAAGGCGCCGCCGACCGCGAGCGGGCCGACTAAGTTGGCGCCGACCGCGAGCGAGCGCATCACCAGCGAGGTGACGTCGTGGCCGGGGGTGGCGGCCGGCCCAGGACGCCGGGGCGAGCTCTCGTTCCGCGTCGGGCGACGCGAGATCGGCCACCTGCACGGTGACCACGCCGCCCACTTCAACTTCCCGAAGACAGTCTGGAGCGAGCTGATCGGGCAGGGTCGGATCG
>JASHQV010000050.1 GCA_030038955.1 Solirubrobacteraceae bacterium | reverse complement strand
CCCAAGTACCCGAGCGGTTTGAACGAGCGGGATCAACGCGCTGTGGAATCGGTCATGCGCGCCACCTGGGCGACCATCTTTGGCATCGAAGCCGAGCGGGACCCCTCGGCGGTGGTTTGGGCTCGCGAATTTTGGCAGCGCAGCCGCCAGCTCGTCCCGTGCGAATTCCGCGTAAGCGAAAGCGAGATTCCTATGGAAGATGATGCCGATGGCCCCGTCGATCCGGAGCCGATGATCCAGCTATCTGAGCTGCGTGCACTGCTCGGAGCCGTCCGCGCTCTAGGCGACAAGGTGCGTGATGCGCAACTGACCGCATACTCCGCGCCAGATGCCGATCACTCGGCCGCCGTGCTTTTCGGCATGGCATCTCGGATGTACCGTCTACTTGTCGATTTCTTGGATCGTCCGTCCTCGTGGGCGCCGGCGACCGCCAGCTTCTTTCTACGCCCGCTTGTTGAGACGCGCATCATTAGCGCATGGCTCTGCGAGAGGAGCGATGCGGACCTCATCGAGGCGTACAGAGAACACGGGCTCGGCAACCTCAAGCTCCTGCGCGACCACATCAAAGCCGACTTCGGAGAGGACGGGGATGAAGACACCAACGAGTTCTTGGAATACCTCGACCGCAGGGTCAACCTTGAACTAGACGGGTGGTTCCAGCCGGTGAACGTCGGGGCCTTTACGGATACAACAATCCGGAAGATGGCAATCGAATGTGGTCTCAAGCGGCTGTACGACCTCTCCTTCGTTCCGATGTCATCAGAAAACCATGGCGAGTGGCCTTCAGTTCGCGACAACGACACCACGCTGTGCCACGAGGCGCTGCACGGAGGACACCGAGTAGGTGCGTTCGTCGGCTCATCACACACGATTGGGGCTCAGGCGGTGGCGAGCGCACTGCAGATCACGGAGGACGGGATCGTCGCGATCTTCGAGCACTATGGGATCGATGCCACACACGAGTTCGTTCCCGTGAGGGAAGCGTTTGACGCCGCCATATACGAGAGGGAGCGTGAAGACGACGATCTAAGCTAGCCAGCTGCCGGGGTGGAGCGGTCCGTGGCCCTCGCGACAGCGGCCGACGTGCTTTAAGTGAGCACCAGGACGGCTCCGCAGGTGCGAGCTAGGCCCCGGGACCTGTGAAGCGCCGTGGGAGTTTGCCGGTTCTCGCCATCGCATTGGTCGGCTCCACGGTGCGGGCGCCGGCGAGTCCTGTGCCGCGAATGCGATCAGGCTCGGCCGCGTTGCTGATGCCCCGCCGTGACCGCTTACGGTCGTGGTCAGTGGCGCGAAGCTTGCTTGGTCTGATGCGGCTCAGCGGGCGGCGCCGACGGGCGGAGCCGGCAGCATCTCGAGAAGGCCGGCGGGGAGGCGCTCGCTGGCGCGCCAGTACTCCAGGCCGACGAGCCGGTGGTCAGCCGCCGACAGCTCACGGAGTCCGAATTCGGTCTCTTCCGCGATGACTGACGACGGGTCGTAGCCGTCGAAGCGCAGCCAGGCGACGTCAGCCTGCGGATCGTAGTGGCCGTCGATCTTCATGAAACTAATGCTACGCCTGCCTCCAGAGCGTGACGATATGGGCGGTGAGATCCCCGGCACCGTGGAAGTTGTACGCGACGGCCAGCGTGCCGGAGCGAACGACCCAGTCGGCGGCGCCCGTGTTGCGCATGCGGTGATGGTGCCTGGCTAGGACCAGCTCCTCAACGTCGCTTCGCGCGTAGCCGAGCAGGTGCGCCTTGACCAGGGCGTGCTCGCTCCAGGTGACGTCGGAGGGGCGCCGCTTAGTCACGCGAGCCCACCAGCCGCGGAACAGCTGGCAATGAAGGAGCAGCGGCCGTGTCCCGGACGGATCTGCCGCGCGCGGATAAGGCTCCACGCGTCCGTGCGTGGCGGAGAGCACGCCCGCCCGTGCCGAAGCGATAGCTCGAACAACCGCAAGGTTGACGCGCACGGACTGCGCCGCGTCGATCTCGCGTCCGTGCTCGATGTGGTTTCTCGTGCGCGGACTCGGATCGCGCTCTGGACGGCTCCCTGCGATCCGAACCTGCCGCTCCGCGACGTCTCGCCGATGCAGTTCCCGTCAACCACAGAGACATACACTCCACGCACTCCCTGCTGTCTCAAGTTGTTCGTGGCGGAAAAGGGCTGCAAAGACGCTGGATCCGGCAGCGCGACATAGACAAAACGGCGGTCGCCTCGGACAACTTCGGACATCTTGACGTTGTGCCTGGAAATCCGGGCTTCTGGCTCCTGAGCTGAAGGGAGCGAAGTCACGCGTCGACGCCAGTACTGTTGCCGCTCCGGAAGGCGCGGTTGAGGCGTTCGAGGTCCTCGGGGCGCGACTTGGCGTGCAGGTACCGCTCGGTCGTAGTCAGCTTCGAGTGACCGAGGAAGCCCTGGACCCACCGGGCGTCGGTCTCGCGAGCAACCAGCGAGCCGGCTCCGTGCCGCAGAGCGTGAAAGCGCAGGACGCGAAGACTGGCCGCCGCCGCTGCACGCTTGAATCTGCGGCGCAGCGCTGACCCGTCGAGCGGTCGGCCGAGGCGCGAGCAGAACACGTAGTCTCGCGGCGAGGTGAAGTCGGTACGTTCCGCCAAGCGGACGAAGGCATCGGCAGCGGGATCGGCGATCGGCAGGTGGCGGGCCTGCCAGCTCTTGGTCGGGCCTTCAGTGCGGTCGCTGAGTGAGCGGTGCACCACGAGACGCCGCTCCCCGAGGTTGACGTCCTCCCAGCGAAGAGCGAGCAGCTCGCCCAGGCGGAGGCCGGTGTAGGCGGCGATGCGGTACAGCTCTGCGTCCTGGGCGTCCTCTGCGGCGCGTGCGCCGGCCTCTACCGGCTCCACCACCCGGACAGCCGCGGTGCGATGTAGCCCGGCTGCCGCGGCCTGGGCGAGCGTCTCGACCTCCTCGGGCTCGTAGAAATCGAGGACGGCAGGCGGAGGTTCTCGTCGCTTAGTCGTCGCCTTCGCTGGGTTGTGCGTGAGGCCGAGCGCGTCCTCCCGCATGCCGTAGTTGAAGACGGCATGGATGACCTGCCGGTGCTTGTTGACGGTTCGCGGGCTCGCGCCGGTCGCGTCCAAGCGCCGTAGGTGCTCGGACACCTCGCGGGTGGTGATCGTGCGCGCCGGCCGGTCGCCGAGGGCGCCCATCAGACGCCCCGGGGAGGTCCCCTGGCCCCGTCGATGCGTCTGTCCCGGCTCAGCGAGCAGCCATCGGTAGTCGCGGAGCGTCGAGGGCCTGGCACCCTTCTCGTGCTCGAGGTACACCAGCCAGTCCGCGGCGAGTTCCCGGAAGGTCACGCCACGCCGCCGGCGCGCATCCGCATCGGCTTCGAGCCGCGCCTGCTCCGTATCATGGGCGGCGACGAGTTCGAGCATCCGTGCGGTCGCCTCCGCCGCGGTCAACGTGCCATCGGCTGGACGACCGCGGCGCCGGCGCCACCCGCCTCGGCCGTCGGGCTCGACCCACGCTCGACCGATCGCTCGGTTCACCTGCACCCCGTTCCGCGACCACTTCGCGTACCAGAACACGCCTGTCGCGCGGGCGCGGAGGAACGGCGTCGAGGACGGCTGAGGAGGACCCACACGGTCGACCATATCGAGGTCTCCGGACGCCGGTCAACAGTTGGTCAACAGGCGCGCCGGTCAACAGCGTCGGGCAACGTTCCGGCTCAGAAACGCCCCAAATACAGGGCCTTCAGCAATGCCAACTGCCCGTGTTTGCTGGGTCCAGAGTGATGTCTACGGCCTTCTAAGCCGTGGGTCGCAGGTTCGAGTCCTGCCGGGGGCGCTCAAGAAATGACGGTTGGGATGGCAGCATCTGGTCGACCGCGCGGTAGTGCACGGAACCGGTCCCGCAAGAGGAGAAGGCGGAAGTAGACCGAGGCCGACCGACCACCGGCGATTCACCCGTATCAGCGGTTCAGCCATAGCATTCGCTGACCGATACCGGGCTTGATGAAACGTCGTTGGGTAACGCCACTACTTCTTTGCGTGCTTCCGGTTGTCGTCGGGGTGATCTGCGCCTTCTGGGAGGCGCATGTCAACGCTGGATGTGGCTATGCAGCTTGGTTCACGGCTAAGTACCAGATCAAGACGTTTCCCGGCACCCAAGCGTTCCTCGTGCTTGTAGTTCCGGCGACTCTGCTCGTGTGCGCGAGCACCATCTTGGAACGTCGATCGCTCCGTGCTGTCCTCGGATTCACGCTCGTCGTAGCCGTAGCATCGTGGCTCGCTCTAGTTGCCGCAGGTCTCGACTACGCGGTCAACTACGGTTGCTTCAGCTGACGGTCCCGAGTCCTCAAGCGAGGTGCCCCAGCCCAGAGCGTGACCGCGATCTGAAGCGTGGCCAAGCGCTCGTCGGGAACCCGGGCTGTGGGGATACGCCGTCTTCGATCATTGCGATTGCGGCCGCACCGCTTTGGGAGCGTCCAATACGCTGCGAGGATGGCGAACGACGAGTGGTGGACCGTTGACGGTCCGCCGGTGTTCAGACCGGTGGCCGTCGAGGCGAGGCGAGTCTTGCCGAGCGCGTACTGACGATCACCGATGCCGACTTAGAGCGCATTGGGACCTCGGTGGCTACTACGCGTGGTCCGAGGAAGCGCTAGAGCTATTAGGCGGCAGCACGGGAGGCACACGAGCGCTCGGCCTCGCAACAACCGACGTGCTCGAGAGGACTATGCGTGACCTCCAACCCGACCTCACCAACATAAACTCGCGACGACGCCGCACACCCCACAGGATCCACTGCAACACCACCATCCCTTGAAATAGGAGAAACGCACTGACTGACGGATGCTCCCGCGGGCAGTTTGCTGGAGGTGCTGCGGATTTGAGAGCGCCGCAATGCGGTGTGCCGCGCGTGGATCGGTCAAGCTGTCTGAATGTCCAAAGCGGTAGCTCCAACGCCTCGGACGGACGCGGTGTAGTGCTGCTGCCTCGTGAGCGGAGCACGCTTGCTGGACCGGGCGTACTGGCTTCAACCGCGGGCGGTTGCACGGCGCGGGATTCACGTCAAGGCTTGCTTGGGTTGATGAGCAGCATGCTGGGGTCAAAGCCGCCGCGAACGGCGCGAATCGGTCCGCTGGGGCATCGGAGGGTGGCGAGGTTGCATCGCGCGTACTGGTAGCTGTCTTGATAGTCGGAGAACCAGATGTTGATGGCGTGGTCGTTGCCGTTGACGTAGCTCGCTTGCACGAGCCCGGCGAGCTGCTGAGCTGGGATCGGTTTGTCGTCATAGATGAATCCGTGCTCGGACACGAACCGCAGGTGCAAGCGGTCCGCCGACAGGATCACGACAGCGGGAGGCGGATGGCTGCTGAAGCCCCCATACACGGCGTTGGCTGCGACGATGTGGTCGCCCGACCAGTCACCGAACGCCGCGATCGCCGTCTGGGTGTTTGGCAGCAGCAGCCGGGAGACGATTCGGGCGTCGCTGATGCGAACAAGCACGACCACATCGCGTGCATATCCGCTGATCGGCTCTTGCAGGCTGAGCAGCGCGAACTCGCCGGTCGGGCTGAGCGCCACGAACGAGGCGATCTTCCCGTAGTCGTGCGCGCCAGAGCGGCTGCCGGCGAACAGATCGGCGACGTTCTGCACCGCAGCAGGAGCGGACAGGATCCGCACCCTCGCCTCACCGTCGATTGTAAGCAGCCGGCTCCCGGCCCAAGCGACCGGCTGATCCGGCGCGCTCGTCCAGACCGAATCCGGGCTATCAAGCCCTTGGGTGACGACGACCCTTCCATCGACCGGCTTGACGCCATTGGGGCTATACGCGCGCAACGCAAGGTAGGCAATCGCCCCTGACGCCGCCCAGGCCGGGTCGCACGCATCCGCGCGCCAGACGCGGCTCCTGCCAGTGCGCGTGTCGAGCACCTTGAGCACGGGAACGCGGCCGGCGCCATCGGTGTACAGGAGAAAGCGTCCACTGGGGGAGCGGACCGCGGTCTCGGCCGTGCATCCCTCCGCCTGGCGTAGGCTCAGCGGGAACCCGCGCGACCTCGCTCGCAGCCGGAAGACCGCGTCGGAGATGAACGCACCCGGCGGGTGTGCTCGACCCGGGAGGACATCGAACGATCCCGCCGTCAACCTGGCGAGACGGGCGACAACGACCGAAGGCGCGCGCAAGTCAACCCGGTGCCGACCCTCGACCCGGGCAGGCCGCGACGGATGCAGCACGTGGCTCGAGCCGCAACCGGCAACCCCCAACGCGATGACGACCGTTACCCCCGACCGCCAGGTCAACGGCCGCCGCCTGCGATGCAAGAGCACTGACAGCATCATCAACTCATTGCACCACTAGAAAGCCCGTGTGACCAACCAGCTCGCCGAGATCAAGTGGATGGCTGGGGCGGTCGCTGTCGCTTACGGTCGCTTAGTCGCCTGATGAGCGCTTTGACCTGGGACTGCTGCTTCCAGGCATCCGAGGCGCCGACCAGCAGCCTGGGGCCAGGGCCCGTAGCTCGTGGAAGTCGTCTCCGCGGGCCGCTCGTCCTCACCGCGGTGGGTCCGAAGGGGTCGCAGGTGGACGATGTCGCTCTCATCCGTACGATCACTTCGACGGCCTCCGGACCTGCGTTCTGCGACCGGCCTAGCGTGGCAGAACAAACCGGCCACGAAAACAACGCACGATGTCACTGATCTACTCCATGAGCGTCTCGGTGGACGGCTTTGTCGCCGACCGCGACGGCGGGTTCGGGTGGACGGTCCCGAGCGAGGAGCAGTTCCGTTTCCACCTCGCGCAGGTCAGCGAGCTTGGCGGCGTTCTGTGTGGCCGCAGGCTCTACGAGACCATGCTCGCGTGGGAGACAGATCCATCGTTGCGCAAGACGGAGCTCGAGGCCGCCTTCGCCGATGCTTGGGGGGCGACCCAGAAGGTCGTGTTCAGCCGTACGCTCGATGCCGTTCAGGGCAACGCCCGGCTCGCCGAGGCTTCAGTGGCCGACGAGGTCGCCGCTGCGCTCAGCGCGACCGACAAGAACGTCGAGATCGGCGGCGCTGGACTGGCTGCCCAGGCGATCGAGCTGGGTCTCGTCGACGAGCTGCGCTTGTTTCGCAATCCAGTCATCGTTGGTGGCGGCACGCCATTGCTTCCGCCCGTCACCGAACACGTTCGTCTAGACCTAGTCGAAACGCGGACATTCGGATCGCGCGTGATCTACGAGCGCTACCGGAGCGCCCGTGAATCGTCGGGTCGACCCCCACGGTGAACAACGACTCCTGGAATGTCGCCGAACCGGCTGCGAGAGCCGGGCTGCTGCTCTACGTGGCAACGTCGGTGGAGCAGGACTTCGTGTCCAGGCTCCCTCGTTCGCTTCTGGGGCGGTCTCAGGTCTGGAGCCGCGCATCCGGTTTCTCGGTGGTGGTGTCTCGTGCCTCAGAATGCTGTGGGATTGCGTGGCGTGTCTGATGGAGGTCGTGTTGGCGCGGCCCGGTTAGGGTGATCGTGTTGGCGCGGCTCGGTTAGGGTGGTCGCGTGGAGCGGGACGAGCGGTCTGTTTACGGCTTGTCGTTCGGGGCTGCGGTGGCGGCATACGCCGAGCATCGCCCGGGCTACTCGGAGGATGCGGTGCGGTGGGCGCTCGAGCGGGCGCCCGGTGTGCGGGTGTTGGACCTTGGTGCTGGGACTGGGAAGCTGACCGCGACGCTGCTTGCGGTGGGCGCCGAGGTCGTCGCGGTCGAGCCCGACCTGGCGATGCTGGGCGAGCTGCGCCGCACGCTGCCCGCTGTCCGTTCTCTGCGGGGTCGGGCGGAGGCGGTGCCGTTGGCTGACGGGTCGGTCGATGCCGTGCTCGCCGGCCATGCGCTGCATTGGTTCGAGATGGACCTCGCGGGACCCGAGATCGCGAGGGTCCTCGTTGCGGGCGGCGTTCTCGCCGGCCTGTGGAACGTGTTCGATGACCGCGTCGACTGGGTCGCCGAACTGGCGCGGATTAGCGGCAGCGCGGCGATCGGCCCGCGTGACACGCTCAGCGGCTGGCGGGCGGAGACCGCAAATGCGCACCTTCCCAGCATCGGGTTGGCCGCCCGGTTCGGCACCGCCGAGCAGGCCGAGTTTCCACACCGACAGCTGCGCACCGCCGACTCGCTCACCGCGACGCTCGCAACCAAAGCGGGGGTGTTGGTGATGCCCAAGCGCGATCGACAGCTCACGCTCGAGCGGATCCACGCGTTCCTCGCGGGCAGGCCGGAGACCGCGAGCGGCGAGCTCGCCGTCCCGATGCTGACCGGGGTGCTGCGCGCGCGACGGCTGTGAAAGCCATCGACTCCCTGATGCGCGCCGAGGCTGTCGTGGTTCGTCGACTGCCCCTCCGCGCGACAGGTGCTGAGCGCACGATCTCGGACAAACCCGACCTCGGAACCGGCCCCTCCCTGTCGCCGATCCGACATTCGCGGGCGTAAGCGCTGCTAGTCCTCATTACGCCGGCGTAGCAGCAGTGTCGCGAGATGCCTGGTGGCGCGTGGATGCGGAACTGACGCCTACCGTCCTCGGGCCTGCTCCGGGTTGGACTGATGGGGGGTGTCCCTATGGGTTTGTCAAGGGTTCAGGTGCCGATTGGCTGGGGAAGGGTTGGTGCCGGTCTTGCCGGCAGTTCGCCGTAGGTCGTGCCGGTTGAGAGCATCCGGTAGATGAGGTCACAGCGTCGCC